>JAJQGQ010000058.1 GCA_021200395.1 Erysipelotrichaceae bacterium | reverse complement strand
AAATTATTATAAGCAAATCTTCTAAAAATTAATGGTGTAAACTTCGAAAGACGAGGTTTCTTCGGTTCATTGCTTAGTTTGTGTTTTAGATTATTTAAAATATCAGATTCATTAAAATCACTCATTAGTATCTCTCCCCCTAAATATATGATATAAAATTTTATCATATTGATTTATGTTTGACAATTTATTTTCTTCTGTGAAATTCATAAAAATTATAATTGTTGACAATTCAAAAAAATATGCAATAATATAAATGACATCTGATGCGTAGATGTAGTGTGTTTAAGTTAAAAAGCTAAAAGGAGTGTTGCACCACTCCTTTTAGTGTGAATTTTAGGTTTAGACATCGTTTGCGTATTAAAAGTGTTTAAGTTATATTATTTCACTAATATAGCTATTACCACAAGTATTAATAAGATAATACTCAAATATTCCATGAATGGATTATCCTTTCATAATCTTAATAATGTAATTCGCTTATGGATGCCCAACCTTTCCTTTATGGGGATGTTTAAACATCGTATGTCCTCCTCTAAAAATTCAATAACATTATAACATAATTTGCTGATAATTAACATATAACTATGGATATTTCATACGAAATTCCCAAATCCTTTTTCTACAGAAATTATTTAGGAAATTTCAAAAAATAGTTGACAAATAAAAAGTATCACTGTATGATAAACGCATATTAGAAGTGAAATCGTTGATCAGGAGAGTAGTTTATTGTAGACTTTTAGCGAGGTAATACAGAGTGAAAGGTTACTAAGAATATAATAGATGAAGCGCACCTGTGAGTGTCCATTGGAACTAAGTATAATGGAACGTGACCTGCGTTAAAGGTTTGAGGGGTTAGCAATAACAACTAGAGTGGTACCGCGTACTTTTACGTCTCTGGATTTTTCCAGAGGCGTTTTTAATTCTATCAATGATTTTATATAAAGAAAAGGAGAAATAAAAATGGAAAAGAAATACAAGAAAGTCGTTTTAGCTTATTCAGGTGGTTTGGATACTTCAATTATTATTGCATGGTTAAAAGAAAATTATGGTTGTGAAGTTATTGCAGTGGCTGGAGATGTTGGACAAGGTCCAGAGGAATTAGAAGGATTGGAAGAAAAAGCCCTTGCTACAGGAGCTTCTAAATACTATTGTGCAGATTGTAAGAAAGAATTTGTTTATGATTTTATTTTCCCTGCTATTAAAGCTAATGCTATTTATGAAAATAAATATTTATTAGGTACTTCTCTTGCGAGACCAATTATTGCTAAAAAATTAGTAGAAATTGCTAAAGCAGAAGGTGCAGATGCCATTTGTCATGGATGTACTGGTAAAGGTAATGACCAAGTTAGATTTGAATTAACTATTAAAGCTTTTGCTCCAGAATTAGATATTATTGCTCCTTGGAGAGTATGGGAGTTAAAGAGTAGAGAAGATGAAATAGAATATGCAGAAGCAAGAAATATTCCATTAAAGATTAATAGAGAAACTAACTACTCAAAAGATAAAAACTTATGGCATTTATCTCATGAAGGTTTAGACTTAGAAAATCCTGCTAATGAACCAGATTATGATAAGATTCTTGAATTAGGTGTCACTCCAGAAAAAGCACCAGATACACCTACATATATTACTTTAACATTTAAGAATGGTGAACCAGTTGCTTTAAATGGTGAAGAAATGAATGGTGTTACATTAATTCAAAAATTAAATAAAATTGGTGGTGCTAATGGTATTGGTGTCATGGATATGGTTGAAAATAGATTAGTGGGTATGAAATCTAGAGGCGTTTATGAAACACCAGGTGGAACAATTCTTTATAAGGCACATGCTGATTTAGAAGAAATCTGCTTAGATAAAGAAACACAACATTTTAAACAAACAGTTGGATTAAAATTAGCTGATATTTTATATAATGGTCAATGGTATACACCTTTAACTAAAGCTTTATTAGCATTTGTGGATGAAACACAAAAGAGTGTTAATGGTGATGTTAAATTAAAATTATATAAAGGTAATATTATTGAAGCAGGTATGACTTCACCTGATACTTTATATAGTGAACAAACTGCTTCATTTGGAGAAGATGAAGATTATAATCAAATGGATTCTCAAGGATTCATTAACTTATATGGATTACCTATTAAAGTAAAAGCTTTATTAGATCAAAAAAGAAATAAATAGGAGTGATGACAATGGCTTTATGGGCTGGAAGATTTAAAAAAGAAATAAATGAAGATGTGAATGCTTTTAATTCATCAATATCTTTTGATGCAAGAATGTATAAACATGATATTATGGGAAGTAAGGCTCATGCAAAAATGTTATGTAAACAAGGTATTATTGATGAAAATAATTTGAATGAAATATTAACAGGTTTAGATGAGATTTTAGCAGATTTAGAAAGTGGAGAATTATTATTTGATCCTAATGCTGAAGATATTCATATGTTTATTGAAAGTGAACTCACAAAGAAATATCCAATCAGTGGTAAAAAACTACATACTGCAAGATCACGTAATGATCAAGTTGCTTTAGATTTGCGTTTATATACACGTGATGAAATCAAAGAAATAAGACAAATGTTAATAGATATTATAGAAGTCATTATGGATCAAGCATCAAAACATACAGAAACCATTATGTGTGGTTATACCCATCTTCAACGTGCCCAGCCTATAACATTTGGCCATCACTTAATGGCTTATGCCCAGATGTTTTATCGTGATATTACAAGATTAGATGATTGTTTTGATAGAATGAATGTATCACCTTTAGGAAGTGGTGCCTTAGCTACCACAACTTATCCAATAGATAGATACTATGTTGCACAACAATTAGATATGAAAGATATATGTCATAATTCACTAGATGGTGTGAGTGATAGAGATTATGCGATTGAATTAGCGAATGATTTAGCACTCATTATGACACATTTATCAAGATTTAGTGAAGAGATGATTTTGTGGTGTTCTTGGGAATATAAGTATATTGAATTAGACGATGCTTATGCTACCGGATCATCTATTATGCCACAAAAGAAAAATCCTGATATAGCTGAGCTTGTTAGAGGAAAAACTGCAAGAGTTATTGGTGATAATAATGCATTACTTACCATGATGAAAGGATTACCTTTAGCTTATAATAAAGATATGCAGGAAGATAAAGAAGCATTGTTTGATGCCATTGATACAGTGAAATTATGTTTACCAGTATTTACTGATATGCTTAGAACAATGAAAGTATATCCAAAAAAGATGCGTGAATTTGCAGCTAAAGGATTTATTAATGCAACAGATTGTGCGGATTATTTAGTGAAACATGGTAAAGCATTTAGAGATGCTTATAAGACAGTAGGTCAATTAGTCGCTTATTGTATTGATCATGATGAAGTATTAGAGACTTTATCATTGGATGTTTATAAGTCATATGATGAAACGTTTGAAGAGAGTGTTTATGAAGCTATTTCATTAGATACTTGTGTTAAAAATAGATTAGTAGATGGAGGTCCTTCACCTGAAGCAGTCAAGAAATCAATTCAACTGATGAAGGATCAATTGGAGGTACTAAAATGATTAAAGTAGGGATTATTGGTGCAAGTGGTTATGCTGGCATCGAATTGTATAGATTATTATTGGGGCATGATGAAGTAGAAGTTGTGGCTGTAAGCTCACAAAGTTATATTGGTCAATCAATTTCTGATTTGTATCCAGCTTTTTATGGCTATGATGATAGATTTTTTGAAAGTGATGATGCTGTTCTTCATAAAGCTGAAATGATTTTTGCATCACTTCCTGCTGGTATTAGTGAAAAGTATGCCAAGTTTTGTGATGAACATGGGAAGAAGTTTATTGATTTAGGGGCTGATTTTAGATTAGATAATGAAGCGGATTATAAAGAATGGTATGGTAAAGATTATAGTGAAAAGGAACTTCATAAAAAACAAGTTTATGGTTTAAGTGAAGTGAATCGTGATAAGATTAAGAATGCCACTATTATTGGTAATCCAGGTTGTTATCCTACATCTATTACTTTAGGTTTATATCCATTATTAAGTGAACATTTCAACCTTAATAATGATATAGTCATTGACTCTAAATCTGGGACAACAGGTGCAGGAAAAACTTTAACAGAAGATTCACACTTCCCTAGATGTAATGAATCATTCCATCCTTATAAAATAGGAAATCATCGTCATACACCAGAAATTGAACAGGAATTATCTAAAATGGCCAATGAAGATATTCATGTAACATTTGTACCTCATTTGTTACCAATTAATAGAGGTATTGTTTCTACAATGTATGTTAAATTGAAAGAAGATGTCACTTTTGATGATGTTATGAGTGCTTATCATAAATATTATGATGATGAATATTTTATTAGAGTATTGAATGGTAAAGTAGCTGATTTAAAATTTGTGAAATATTCTAATTATTGTGATATATCATTACATTATGAACCTAGATATCATCAAGTCATTGTTGTATCAGCTATAGATAATATGGTTAAAGGTGCTGCGGGTCAAGCTATACAAAATATGAATATTATGTATGGTTTAGAAGAAACAAAAGGAATAAAGATGGCTGCACCATCATTTTAAAGGAGGATAAGATGAAAGATATTCAAGGAGGTGTTTGTGCACCTATTGGTTTTAAAGCTGCAGGAATTCACTGTGGTGTCAGAAAAAATAAATCCAAGAAAGATTTCTCGCTCATTTTAAGTGATGTTATGTGCAATGCTGCAAGTACATATACACAAAATAAAGTCAAAGGTGCCCCTATTTATGTAACTAAGGAACACTTGCAAAATAATGAAGCTATTGCGGTATTGTGCAATAGCGGTAATGCCAATACATGTAATGAAAATGGTATTGAAATAGCCAATGGAATGTGTGATTTAGCTGCTAAAGAATTAGGTATAGATGCATCTGATATCATTATTGCATCAACTGGTGTTATTGGTTTACCTTTATCGTTAGAACCATTTGAAACACATATGCATGAATTAGTAGAAAGCTTAAATGAAAATGGTAGTAGTGATGCTTGTGCTGGAATCATGACAACTGATACAGTACAAAAAGAATATGCTGTGGAATTTGAGTTAGATGGAAAAACTTGTCATATTGGTGCCATCGCTAAAGGTAGTGGGATGATTCATCCTAATATGGCAACAATGTTAGCTTTTGTGACAAGTGATGTTGCTATTTCAAAAGATATGCTACAAAAAGTTATTTTAGAGGTTGTTGCTGATACATTTAATATGGTAAGTGTAGACGGCGATACATCTACGAATGATATGTTATCTGTTTTATGTAATGGTTTAGCAGGAAACAGTGAAATCGATGAAGAAAATGATGATTATCAAGTATTTAAAGATGCGTTAATGTATATTTGTACATGCTTATCTAGAGGCATTGCTAAAGATGGTGAAGGAGCTACAAAGTTATTGACTTGTCATGTGAAGAATGCATGTACAACAAAAGATGCAAAAATAGTAGCTAAATCAGTTATTACAAGTTCTTTATTTAAAGCAGCGATGTTTGGTAAGGATGCTAATTGGGGTAGAATCTTATGTGCGATTGGATATAGTGAAGCAAATTTAGATGTTGATAAGATAGATGTTGAATTAGGTAGCGTTATTGGTAAGTTTATTGTTTGTCAAAATGGTAGAGGATATCCTTTTGATGAAGATGTTGCCTTAAAGGTTTTAAGTGAAGATGAAGTTGAAATCTTTATTGATTTACATGATGGTGAATATGCTGCTACTGCTTGGGGATGTGATCTAACATATGATTATGTTAAGATTAATGGTGATTATAGAACATAGGGAGATGTGTTTATGAATAAGAGTGCGATATTAAAAGCAGAAATATTATCACAAGCTTTACCTTATATTCAAAAGTATAATGATAAGATAGTTGTTATTAAATATGGTGGTAATGCCATGATCAATGAAGAATTAAAGATGAATGTCATTACTGATGTTGTTTTATTATCTGAAATTGGTGTGAAGGTTATTCTAGTCCATGGTGGTGGACCTGAAATTAATCAACAATTAAAGAAAATTGGTAAAGAATCTAAATTTATCAATGGATTAAGATATACAGATGAAGAAACAATTGATGTTGTACAAATGGTATTAGCTGGTAAAACTAATAAAGATTTAGTAAAGCTTATCATGCAAAAAGGTGGCAATGCCGTAGGTATTAGTGGTATTGATAATCAACTGATAGTTGCCAAAAAACATGAAGGTGAAGATGATCTAGGTTATGTAGGTGATGTTGAATATATCAACCAACATATTATTAATGACCTATTAGATAAAGGTTATATTCCTGTTATTGCCAGTGTTGGTACTGACGAGGAAGGTCATACATATAATATTAATGCTGATACAGCAGCAGCTGAAATTGCTAGTGCTGTAGGAGCAGAAAATATGATATTAGTTTCAGATATTCCTGGCTTATTAAAAGATAAAGATGATGAAGATTCATTGATTCCTTTGGTTCATGTATATGAAGTTAAAGGATTAGTAGATAAAGGTATTATTAGTGGTGGTATGATACCAAAGGTTGATTGTTGTGTCAGAGCACTTCGTCAACATGTGGATAAAGCTGTTATTATTGATGGTAGAATACCTCATTCTATATTAATAGAGATGCTATCAAGAGATGGTATTGGCACAATGTTTACAAGATAGGAGGTAAACAATGGTTGATTTAAAGAATAGAAGTTTTTTAACTTTAAAAGATTATACACAAGAAGAAATAAGATACTTATTAGACATTGCGAAACAATTAAAAGAAGCTAAAAAACAAGGAAGAGTAGGTAAAACTCTAGAAGGTAAAAATGTTGTATTATTATTTGAAAAAACATCAACACGTACAAGATGTGCCTTTGAAGTTGCAGCTTATGACGAAGGTGCGCATGTCACTTTCTTAAGTAATTCACAAATGGGTAAAAAAGAATCTATTGAAGATACAGCAAAAGTTCTAGGAAGAATGTATGATGGTATTGAATTTAGAGGTTTTGCACAAAAGACAGTAGAAGATTTAATGAATTATTCAGGTGTTCCTGTTTGGAATGGTCTAACAGATGTTGATCATCCAACGCAAACATTGGCTGATTTCCTAACAATTGAAGAACATTTAGGAAAACCTGTCAGTGAAGTCAAAATGGTATTCAGTGGTGATATTAGAAATAATGTATGTTATGGTCTAATGTATGGTGCTGCTAAAATGGGTATGCATTTTGTAGCTTTGGGTCCAAAATCATTAGATGTTGATCCTGAAGTGATAGCATATTGTCAAAAAGAAGCTGAAAAATCAGGTGGAAAGTTTGAAATTACAGATGATGTGGATTACGCAGTTAAAGATGCAGATGTTATCTATACAGATATTTGGGTAAGTATGGGTGAAGACGAAAGCCTTTATAAACCACGTGTAGAAATGTTAACACCATATAAGGTTACAACTGAAATGATGAGTAAGACAGGTAAAGAAACATTATTTATGCATTGTCTTCCTTCATTCCATGATTTTGAAACAGAGGTAGCGAAAGCAAAACATGATCAAGGCATTGATATTAGAGAGGTTGAAGATGAAGTCTTCAGATCTAAGAATTCTGTTGTCTTTGATGAAGCAGAAAACAGAATGCATACAATCAAAGCAGTTATGGTTGCTACTATTGGTGATTTATCAAAACTTTAATATTATATTTCCCGGGAAATAGAAAGAAAAAGCGATATCATGATGATATCGTTTTTCTTGTACTTGTACTTTGAAATGGTTTGATTTAACACAACTATTAAGAAAGGAATTTGCTGTAAAAAGAGGTTTTCTTTTTACAGTTATATCATAACAGATTATTAAACCTTTAAATAGAAACTTATTG
>JAJQGQ010000008.1 GCA_021200395.1 Erysipelotrichaceae bacterium | reverse complement strand
ATCGTATATATAAAAATCGTTAAAAAGCAACCTATAATCAATAAAATTTAGAGATATAATGAAAATTTAGTCCGATTTTCCAAATTTTTCTGAAAAAGAAAATAATTTTAATAAAAATATTTGAATAAAGTTTGTAATCATGAGGAAAATCTGTTATATTAGGCAATGTAAATTGAGAGGATTAAGCCAATTCTTTCATTTATCAATAAATTGAGGAGGTAAAATACATGAAAACTACAATTCAAGTTCAATTTAATAATACAAGTGTTGAAACAAAAGATATCGAAAAGCAAGTAAAAGAGGCTTTAAAAGCTCAAAACATTAAAATGAATACAATCGATACTTTAGAGGTATATTATAAACCTGAAGAAAAAGCTGTATATTATGTTGCAACATCTAAAACAGGTGAAGTTACTGGTAACGAAGAACCTTTAACAATCGCTTAACAAAAAAGGAATCATCGATTCCTTTTTATTTTACAATATGAATTCTGTTTTCTTTTTTTATTTTAGGCTCTACACGCTTTTTAGAATAACCTAAGGCGGCACAACCAACAACTTGATGATTTTCAGGAATACCAATCTTTGTCAAAACTTCACGAACATTTGGTAAGTCTTGAGTATCTCTTAATTGATTAATCCAACAAGATCCAATATTGAGACTTTCTGCAGCTAAAAACATATTTTCCAACATACAACTACCATCTTCCTTAAGCCTTGTGTAATCTCTAGGACCACTGACGATCACTAATACAGGAGCATGATAAGTACAATAATAATGATCAGGCTTTTTAATATTTAATTCTCTAAAACCATCATTAATTGCTAAAGCTAATTCATCAATCAAATCAATATTCACAACTGCAAAAGCTTCATCAACTTGACTATTCATAGCACTAGGAGCTAATAAACCAGCATTTAAAATTGTTTTTAACTCTTCTTCAGTTATAGTCTTATCTTCATAATCACGACAACTATATCTAGATGCTATTACTTTTAATGTTTCATTCATCTAATCACCTCTCGATAATTATAAATCAATTCATTAAAAAAACAATGATAATGGTTCTTATTTGTGCTATACTTTAAACATTAGAGAAATCTCTAATATTATATTATCATTTATTTTCATTTATTATAAAGATATTAAAGAAAGGAAAGACTATGAAAAAATTATTAGTATTTGTTATGGCAATGGCTATGTTATGTGGTTGTTCACAAAATAAAATTGTTACAACTTTTATGCTTACAAGAGATAATGAAACCTATGCATTATATAATACAGAAGGCAAACAAATAACAGAAAATGATTATACTTATTATAAGGAAGTCAATGCTGGTTATTTAGTCACTGATAAGGATGAGCAAATGGGTGTTATAGATGATTCTGGTAATAATATCATCGAATTAGGAACTTATGATGTTATAGAAAATATTAATTCTATGTTCTATGGTTATAATGATATAACAGAAGAAACGACAGAAGATGATAGTGAAGCTGATGAAACACAAGATAGGACTGGTTATCTGACTGATAATTTAGATGTCTTAAATAGTGAAGGTGATGTGTTATATAGTGCAAGTGAAGATACACAAATTATGCAAAGCGATTTACCTGTTATATTAGAAAATGATACGTATACTGTTTTGTATAAAGATGGTGATACTTTATATTCGGGTACTGATAGGGTAAGTTATGTTAGACAGAGCAGTGATGGAACATATGTGTTAATAAGTTTTGGTGATTTTTTGCACTTCTATTATACAGATGATATTGAAGAAACAATAGATTTTGATTTAATTATTCAAGAAAGTGGTCAATATAATATCATTGCGACTAATAGTATTGGCGTTGTTTTAAATGATATGGATAATGAAAGCGTGATTTATATTGATATCACTAATGAGTCATATTGTCAATGTGACCAAAAAATTGAATCAGCTTATTTTGATTCTAAGAGTAATGTTATATTATTAGGTGAAAATACAACTTATATTTATTCAGCAAGTCATGAGCTTATTGAATTGACTTCATATTATTATTCAAGTAGTATCTATTTACAAAGAAGCAGCAGTGTTTATGGACCTCATACTATTTGTAATGGAGACACAACGATTACTGATGCTTTAGTAGATATGCAATTAAATCCTCTGGTTAATGAATTATATAGTATGATATATCCAGTTTATATAAAAGATAAAGGTTATACTTATTATGATTTTGATGGTAATCAGGTTTTTGAGACATATTATTTATCTGCAGAAGCTTTTGATGAAAGTGGATGTGCTATTGTACAGAAAACAGATAACAGCTATATTCTCATTGATACAGAAGGAAATCAGCTCACAAAATCAACTTATTATTCAATTAAGTACATAGGCAGTTCATATTATGCAGTATATAATGAAAATGGAGTTTTTGGAGTTATTAATGCGAGTGGTGAAGAAGTTTTTGCTCAGGAATATACAGAACTTCCAGAAAATTGTATTGTAGAAGCGAATAATACAATATATTTACTTTTAATTAAAAATGGTAGAACTTATGTTTATGATTCAAGTTCTGATATGAAAGAAATTTTTTCACATGAAGGTAATGTTATTTTAAATCCAAAAGGTTACTTTGTGGTTGATAATACTTATTACACTATTGATGGTGAAGAAATAGAATAGGAGAAAGATGATGTACTTATTTTTGTATCTTTTGTGGTTTATTGGTATTTTATTGATTTTTCAATTGATTATATTTGAATTTCAAAAACGTAAAATGGATAAAGCCCATAATATGAATTGGTATTTAGCTTTAGATAAACCATTTAATTATAACCGTACGGGTTATATGGCTTTTATATGTGTTTTATGTTATTGTTTAGCAATGGGTATTTCATTAACATTTTCTTGGTTTTTTTACTTAATTTTATTTATTGCTTTAGGAATTGTAGCTGATGCTATTGTTCAATACTTAACATTAACCTATGCTAAAAGAAGATGTTCTAAACAGATTGAAGAAGCTCAATATATGAAAGATTCATTAGCTCGATTATCCGAAGCTGTAGAAATTGAAGATCATTCTTATGTAAAATCTTCACCTCGTTATGATGAATTAGATTATTTAAGACATTATATTAAACCTACTGATCATGTAGCATTTATTACGGCTGATCAAGGAAAAACAGCTTATGAATTTACACCAAAAGGGGAAGCTACTTTTGTTTTGGAACCTTATAGTAAAGATGAAACATTAAAATATAAATATACTGATGATCCTTCTTTTAAGGTAACACAATTAACAGCCTCAGGGCAAATGCCTTTTAAAGACAATAAACTAGATATTATCTTTTGTAAGAATTGTACTTATACTAAAGAAGAAGTTAATCGTGTTTTGAAAAATAATGGTTATTTTATAGTCAATCAAAATGGTACAGCTAATTTAAAAGAATTTGTTCAAATGTATATGCCTGTTAAATTAAAGAAAACATGGGATGCTTATACGTGTGCACAGTCTTTAGAAGAATTAGGTATGCATGTTATTGAAAAAATAGATGATTATGGTACGATTCGTTTTAACAGTGTTGAAGCTATTTATACATATTTTATGGAAGTATCACCTGAATTGGCAGATATTAATAAATATCAAGTATTTTATATTAATGCAATGAAAGCTATTAGGGAACAACATTATTTTGATTTAACAACACATAAATTTATCGTTGTAGCCCAAAAAACGGGTGCTTTGACGCAAGTATAAGAGAAGAAAAATCTTCTCTTATTTTATTAAAATAAATAATTTGTATAAAAAAGTGCGATATATAGATAGAAAATGTAAGCGATTTAAATTTCTTTTCAAAAATGATGGAAAAGAAATTGAAATGTGGTATAATAGTACTATAAATTATTAAGGAGGAGTCAATCAATGGCAGAAAAATTTTCTTTTGTTGTATTAGATCCAGTAGGATTACATGCTAGACCTGCAACTATTTTAGTAAATCAAGCTAATAAATTCTCTAGTGCTGTTAAATTAACTTATAACGGTAAAGAAGTTAACTTGAAATCAATCATGGGCGTTATGTCTTTAGGTGTTCCTACTAAAGCTACAGTTGAAATTACAACTGAAGGTGAAGATGAAAAGGATGCAGCTGAAGCTATCAAGAAAGTAATCGTTGAACAAAAAGTTACTGATAAAGTTATTGATTAATTATAATAATTAACTTTGACTTTTAGGACCACAAAAATGTGGTCCTATTTACTTTTGGGAGGTTTTTATGGATTATTTAAATGAAAATATCTGCAATAAGGCAGTCTTTTATAAAGAACAATTACCCTCTTTTATAGGAGTGGCTATATATAATTTTGGTAGTAATGATGATTATGATATTTTAGCTTATATAGATGTTGATGGTGTAGGTGAGAAAGGTATTATTCTAACAAGTACACATTTCTATTTTAGTTTTGCTTTTAAGGATAGCTTTAGTTATGATGATATAGAAACATTAACTTATGAAAAACATCATAACAATGACAAAGTCACTGCTATCATTAAAACACATCAACATACTTATAAATTTTCTAATCATTATATTAATCAACTCAATTTATTAAAATTTCTATCAGAAGTATCTGATAAACCAATTGATATATTAATGAATGATTATGAAAAAATAGAATACTATTTAGATATAGTCTTTGATGATATAGATCATGATAATTTTGAAGATGTTACATTAACTTATCAACAAGCACTTACTTTTAAAGAACTATGCGATAATTTGAATCTTATACGTACAATGGATGATCAAAACTATGCATATGAACTTCAAACTATGTTACCAAAAGCTCTATCATTTTTTGATGAATTGGATATCGGTAGTGATGAAATAGATGCTTTAGTTGATTTATATGATAAACTACATAAACAAGAAGAAGATCAAATATCAGCTTATGATGATATGATGGATAAGATCAAACAAGGTGATCCTAAAACCATGGATCAATTACGTTCAGCGATGAAGATGCTAGGTATTTCAGAAGATGAACTAAGAAATATGTCACATGATGAATTGATAGATTATCTTTATCAATTAGCAGATCAATATCATGTACCTAAAGGAATGTTAGATAAAATGATAAAAAAATATGATAATCGTTAAGATTATCTTTTTTTATACGCTGTTTTATGATATTATATATTTAGATATTTAGACAAATGTCTAAACAAGGAGGAGCTATGGACATATTTAAAGCGTTAAGTGATCCCACAAGGAGAGCTATATTGGAATTATTAAAAGAAAAAGATTTAAATGCAGGAGAAATAGCCGAGCATTTTCAAATGACAAAGCCATCAATTTCACATCATTTGAATATTTTAAAAAGCAGTGGCCTTATTATTGATGAAAGACATGGGCAAACTATTGTATATAGTTTGAATATGACTGTTTTTCAGGAGGTGATTCATTGGGTTATGAGTTTTAATCTGGAGGGTGAAAAGGATGTCGAAGAAGAGTTTTAGTGTTGTTTTATGGGTTATGACACTAGCTATGATGATGAGTGTTTATTTTATGGATGATGTGATTCCCATTCATTGGAATTTTCATTTTGAAATTGATGACTATGGGAGTCGTTATATTTTTTTAGGATTATCATTGCTGCCTGTGGTGATGTATTATGGGTTTGATTTCATCAATAGATTGGATGAACGTTTAAAAAAATATGAATCTAAATCAAATGATTACCAAATAATAAGAATTATTATCACATTACTCATGTTAGCAATTGATTTTATCTGGATGTATATGTGCTTTTATCCGCAAGGTAATATGGAGGTAGCTTTATCTGTTGTTTTTTGCATGTTCTTATTATTTTTAGGTAATTATATGCCTCGAATTCCCATGAATTATTATGTAGGTATTCGTTTTCCTTGGACAGTGAGGAATGAAACCGTATGGAAAAAGACACATAAGATGGGTGGATATATTTTTGTTGTTTCAGGTTTGATGATGCTGATACTAACAATTTTAAATTTAGTTGGTTTTGAGTTTGTAGTAGCGTTAATACTTATTGATTCACTATTTCTTGGTATATATTCATACTTTATGCATAGAAAGTTTATCAAATAATGACATGATTTTTTGCCAATTATTTGGATATAAAGGTTTGTGCTTATGATATAATAAGTATATGTTGATTTTTAGATGTTTTGTTCTGAGGTGTTATGAGATTATATGAAATTTAGGAGATGAATAAATATGGAAGCACAGAAGTTTAATGATTTTTATATTTTTGATGATGGTGGTGTAAGATATTTCTTATTTGTAGATGATAATAAATCGATTTTGTTTGATTGTGGCTTTGGTAATAATGATGTTTTAGCTGATATAAAAGACATAACATCATATAAGCCTACGGTTTATTTATCTCATGGTGATATGGATCATGCAGGGGGTTTAAAGTATTTTGATGAGTGTTATTTGAATAAAGGGGATCATCATTTAATTAATAATGATATTATTATCCATGATCTTAATGAAGGAGATACAATTGATATAGGACAATATCATTTTGAAGTGATTGAACTTGCTGGTCATACATATGGTAGTGTGGTTTTTCTAGATAAAAATAAGAAATTGTTGCTGGCTGGCGATAGTGTACAAACAGGACCAATCTATATGTTTGGTGATCATAGAAATTTAGATTTATATATTGAAACACTAAAAAAGCTGCAAACATATAAAGGTGATATAGAAACAATTATGGCTTGTCATCATGATTATCCAATAGGCATAGAGTATATTGATTATTGTTTAGAAGATGCAATTGCTTTAAAAGCAGGCAAGTTGAGTGGAACACCACATGAATTTATGCCTTGTAAGGTATATCAGGGAAAATACGTTGTATTTTATTATTAAAAGGACAGAAAAATCTGTCCTTTTGCTATGAGTTAAAAATAATAACCGATTTAAACAAATCACCATCTAACTCTATATGAAATTGACCATTTTGAATCTCAGTAAAGCTCTTGACAATGGTCAGTCCTAAACCAGAACCACCACTATTACGTGACTTATCACCTTGTATAAATCTTTCGGTAATTTCATCACCGTCAAAGTTCATTTCTGCTTCAGATATATTTTTCATTATAATCTCTACTTGATCATTATTTTCAATTACTTCAATATAAACTCTTGTATGAGCTAATGCATACTTACCGATATTCATAAATAAATTCTCAAATATTCTAAATGTAATATCACTTTATGATTAGGCATTTGATATTTTATCAATGTCTTCCGATTTAGCTGAAAGCATAATGATTGGAAAATCATATTGTTCTCTTACTTTCATAGTCATTTCAATGCCATCCATAATAGGCATCATAATATCAACAATCGCTAAATGAATGGTAGTACTATCAATAATATCTAAACCTTCTTTGCCATTATGTGCTTTATAGACATCATAATTTTGAGTCTTTAAATAAATCTCAATAGCATTACATATTTCAATATCATCTTCTACTACTAAAATATTGTATTTCATTGTTTTCCCTCATTTCTTGTCTACATTATAATTGATAATTCTTAGTATTTATATAAGATAAAACGAAAGAATTTCTAAAGATTGCTAATACATGATTAATAATGTAAGTTGCATATACTTTAAATGTGATATTGAAAGATAATTTGTGTTGATTGAATTTAATATTTGAAATTTCAATCATATAATCTATATTTTTTAAAAATATGTTGTGAAATAGCTACTTTTTGATTTGCAAGTACAGGGGTTTTATTATAATGAAGCTGTTTGCATGATGTATAAACAACCTTTATATATATTATTTGAACATATAATAAATATCAGTATTTTTTAATTGATATGATACATTTGTTTACATTATAATTTGAAATACAATTTGATTATTTTAACATTTCATAAAGGTAAATCATAATCATTCATAAATACTATATACATTTAAGC
>JAJQGQ010000158.1 GCA_021200395.1 Erysipelotrichaceae bacterium | reverse complement strand
GTGATAATATAGATATTAGTGATAATGAAGATATGATTATAATAAGCTATGTGGAAAATCTTAAGAAATATCTAAAATGACCAGTCTTTGTAAACTGGTCGTTTTTTTTGCCGATAATAGTATTAATATAGGGATGTTAAAAGATCATTTCACGCTAAAAAAAGTCATTTTACGTTATTTTTTAACAAAAACATTCATTGATATATATATATGTATATTGTAAAATATTATATATATAAACAAGAATGAGAGGATAAATTATGATTAAATATATCAAGCAATATAAAACACATTTTACAATTGCCATTTTTTTCCAAATATGTACAGGCCTTATATCTATGTTTCTAGCATTATTGATGAAAGAAATACTTGATGTAGGAACAACAGGAAATTTGAGTGCTTTTTTTAATATTGTGATATATTCATTTATATTTTTGGCAATGTATTTTTTAATTACCTTGTTAAAAGGTATAACAAAAGCATCATTTTTAAAACAAGTGATGTCCAAAATTAATGAGGATTTATTTAAAAGTATTATTTCTTTTAATACGAAAACATTTAATCAAAAGAATTCATCAGAATACATATCCATCTTTAATAATGATTTAAAACTTATAGAGACAAATTATTTTGAAAATATGTTTTTAATTACTGCTGAAATATCACAAATATTGATATGTATAATAACAACTATATATTTTAATTATTTCTTAGCAATTATCATTATTTTCATAAACATACTTGCTATTATTTTACCAACTTTGTTTTCCAATATATTATTAAGTCAACAAAATAAATATGTAAATAGTACGGCAAAACTAAATGTTAAACTTAAAGATTATTTATCAGCATTTGAGCTTGTTAAAACGAATGTTTTGGAAAAGAAAGTTATATCCATATTTTCTGATTATTTATATAAAAACCAGGATGATATGAAAAGCGTGAGAAATACTCAAAGCTTTATTGAAGGATTTTCAATATTGTGTTCGGTTGGGGTAACCTTAATTACCATATTAATATGCATATATTTTGTTATAGAGGGACAGATAACATTAGGGACAACGGTTGCAATTAATCAGCTTGTCAATAATATATCAGGACCACTAAGTAGATTATCCCAACAAATTGCTTCATTTAAAAGTGTAAAAGAGATACAAAGTAAAATAATGAATATTGTTGATTATCATGAACCTGATAATGCAATATTATCTTTAGTTAATCCGATAGAAACCATTGAATTAAGAAATATAAGTTTTTGTTATGATAAGGATATCGTCATAGATAATGCATCTATTACTTTTGAAAAAGGGAAAAAATACGTTTTATTAGGAGAAAGTGGATGTGGTAAATCTACTTTATTAAAACTTATTTGTCGAATTTATAGCGAATATAGTGGTCAAATATTGATTAATAATAATGAGATTTCAACAATAAAAATGGATGATCTGATGAAACAAATAGCATATATATCACAAGATACCTTTATTTTTAATGATACCTTAAAGAATAATATTAGTTTATATACAGATTATGATAATAATAAGTTGTGTAATGTTATCAAAGAAGCTCAGTTAGATGTATTAGTAGGTTCTTTATCAAATGGTGTAGATACAATTATCGGAGAAAGTGCAACAAATGTTTCAGGAGGAGAGAAACAAAGAATAGCGATAGCACGTGCACTTATTAAAGATGCGTCCATTATCATTATTGATGAAGGAACAGCAAACCTCAATAAGGATATGGCTAGGTGTATTGAAGATATATTTTTGAATAATTCAGATTTAATGGTCATCATGGTAACCCATCATTTTGATGAAAATATTCTTCGTAAGTATGATGAAATTTTATATATGAGTAACGGAAAAATAAAAAGTGTGGAAATGGAAGATATGATATGATAATTATAACTGCTTTATTATTTATTGGTTATATATAACGGTATTGATCCTAATACAATTTTTTATAAAGATGATGTAATATGATATTAGTCATCTAAAGTTGATATACAAAATAAAGATGTTTATTATTTCATTGTAATTTTCACAGTTTTTTCATAACTTTTATTTATAATAAATAGGAGATGAGATAAATTGAAGAAATAAGTGATGACAAATATTTAAAATATCATGGAAATTATATCGTAAAATCATGTAAATAATAACAATTTAGGTTGATGAAAGGGTGGTGTTTATAATGAACTTAGAAATAGGTTTACATTTAAAGGTGTTCCTGAAAAATAGACTATTAGTTGTTATATATATGATGATGTATATATCAACATTAATTCCATTGACTTTCTTTATTGTTATGGGTGCTAGCTTTAGCTATATCTTCTATATCATATGTCGTTTTATATTTTATGAAACAGTATTATTTATGATTATGTCTTATGTATTTCTTATATCAGACAGAATGAATCATATTAGTGAAGTGATACAATCTATGATACATGAAAGAAGGATTTATCTTAAAAGCTGTATTGTTGTCTTGCTTTTATTACTGGCATTCTATAATATCTTTCTTATAGGGATATTATTTGTAACATTGATGAAGAATAATGAATTTCAGTATTTTAGTAATATATATGTAATAAGCTTTCTTATGAATATCATACTTCCTCAGCTGGTATGTTTTATGATAACAGTTATGGTGTCAATGATGAACAATGATAAGCTTGCTTCTTTATTACTGATTTTGAGCATGCTTTTGATGAGTCCATTCATGAATGTTCTGGAATGGCAAAGCGAGCCGTTCATACCTGTTGACAAGCTTGTCAATGTTATTTGGCTACCTTTTTCAGTATTCATGCAGCATAGTGAATATAGTATTGACAGCCTTTATGGCTATCAGAATGAAGTTTATAAGATATGGATACTTGTTTTGTGGGCAGTTGTTTTTATAATAATATACAATATCAGATATCTTAGAAGGAGAAAACAGTATTGTATGATACCTGTATTAATCATTGGCTTATGCAGTTATCAAATATATAAGCCGCAGAGCATCTATAGAATCGATTACAAGTGGGATGATACATATTCAGATTATAATTATTATGAAGTAAGCAACGATGTAAAAAGCTATAGTAATAATACAGTTGATTATAAGATCAGTGAATATGATCTTAATATCAGTATCACTGATAAGCTATATGTTGATGCTAGTTTGCATATAGACTCTGATAAACCAATTGATAAAATCACACTGACACTTTACCATAATTATAGAATAAGCAATATGACAGCAGATAATATAAAATCGTATAGTCAGGATGGTGACTATATAACTATTGAATTTAATGATACTATAATAGAGGCTGATATTAATATCTCATATAGTGGCTATCATTCTACGCTGTTTTCAAATTATCAGGCAGCAGAGCTCCCTGGATATTTTCCATGGTATCCAGTGGCAGGTGAAAAATCCGTGTATTTCAATAATAATGAGATTGCCGAAATAAACTATGGCTTAAATCCATATAATCGTATAGATGAAGCAGAGTTTAATGTTACTGTTGATGCCAGATATGATATTATATGCAATCTTGAGGAAATATCGCATAATGTCTATAGTGGAAATAGTGACAGCTTAACAATTATTGGCGGAAATATAGAGAAACAGGAAGAACAGATTGTAAATTATTATCCCTTGTCGTTAAGCTATTATTATACAGTTGATGATTATAACAGTGAAATATATGGCTATATTGAAGATACTAAAAATACCTTTTATGATATCTTTGAAAATACAATAACCGACTTTGATAATAAGATGATTATAGTAGGTTCAAAAGCATTAAAGAGAACACAGGTATCAGGAGAATTTGCAGTGTTTAATGATTATGTGATGATGAGTGAAGGTTATTTTGATACACAGTCTTATATCAAGTATAAGCTGTTCAATCGTTTTGATCTGAATCCGATGCTTATTCAGTCACTGATAACCCTTGATTATTCAGCGTTGAATCAGGATTCGATGGTCGATTCACTTTTGGTTGAAATCAATTATTATTATTCCATGTCAAAGGATAGTTCCTTTGAGGAGGATAAAATAATAACAGAAGAATGTGAGGCATTGATTGATGAAATGAATGATTATATTGATGTATATGGAAAAGAAGCTCTGGCAAAACAACTAGGAAAGGTCATACTAGGTGGAGATTATGAAATTGGAAATTAATCATTTAGGCAAGAAAATAAAGAAGAAAATCATACTGGAAGATGTTAACTGTACTTTGGATAATCATATTTATGGACTGCTGGGGCCAAACGGAAGTGGAAAGACAACGTTAATAAGATGCATTATACAGCTTATGAACAGTGATGGTGAGATATTATATTATGATGATAATCATAAAAAGATCTCTATTGATGATATTGCGATAGGATATCTTCCTCAGACATTCAATGCGTTTAAGGAACTGACGGTAAAGGAACAGCTGGAATATTTTGCAACATTGAAAAATATTCCAAGAAATCAACAATCTGATGAAATAGAAAGAGTTCTAAGACTTGTCAATCTTTATAAGCATAAGGATATACGCTGTGGCAGCCTTTCAGGAGGAATGGTCAGAAGACTAGGGATTGCCCAGGCCTTGATGGGGCATCCTCAAATAATTATCTTTGACGAGCCAACGGCAGGACTTGATCCTGATGAAAGAAACCGTTTCAAAAGAATACTTCAGAAACTGGATCTTAAAATACCAGTGATACTGTCAACGCATATCATACCTGATATTGACAGCTTATGTACGCATGTTATCTTTATGAATGAAGGACATATAGTAAAAACAGGGAAAATTGAGGATTTATTAAATGATGATATAGATAATTTAGAGAAACTATATCAGACAGTGATACATGGTGATGATATCGATGAAATTATATAATGTCAGATATATCATCAAAAACAATTATAAGCTCATCATTGTATTTCTACTATTTGTATATTTACTGGCTGTTCCATTATGCGTAGCAGCAGTGACAGATAATTATGGAAGCAGGGAAATCATAATATTCAACTTTATGCAGGAGCTGCTACTCATACCATGTCTGATACTATTATCATATTTGTATAGTCAATATGTAGAATATGAATATAAAGAAATCATATATACACTGGATAGGAGCTGCAAATACATTTATATCATAATGATTTATATGTTTATACAGATACTATTGCTTCCGTTTTATATAGGCATGGCTATTGTAGTAAAGGAGCTGTTGCCATATATACTTATATTTCTATTGCAGATGATAACATTATTCAATGTTTATTATTTTATATCGAAATTCATAGATATTTCATTTGTGATTTTAGGATGCCTTGTCTGTTATATGTGTGTTTATCTGTTTATGTTGTATGAGATAGGATATGGTAATATATTTATGATTAATGTACCAATAGCTTTAATTAATGTTCATTATTATATTTCACTTATGGTTGTATCGATATTATCGGTTGTTTGTGGATTGATATTAGAAAAGAGAAATTTATAAACATAATGTCTTGATTTTCAATCAAGACTTTTTCTTTATTCAAATATGTGTTAAAATATATCGAATTTAAGGGAGATATATATGAATACAGATATAGAGAAAAAAGAAATATTTGAAACAATGCCTATACCTAAAGCTGTTTCTACAATGGCTATACCAATGATTATTAGTCAAATTATTGTATTAATATATAATATGGCTGATACTTTTTATGTTGGTAGAACCAATAATCCATATATGGTAGCTGGTATATCTATGATATTACCAATTTTTAATATTAGTTTATCTTTAGCAGGATTAACAGGTGTTGGTGGAGGCACATTGATTTCTAGATTATTAGGGATTAATGAAGAGGCCGAAGGTAAAAAGGTATGTACATTTAGTATTTATTTTGCATTAATTATTACTGCAATATTTTCATTAGGTATGCTTATATTTATGGATCCATTATTAAAGTTAGTTGGAGCTAGTAGTAATACTTTTGAATATGCAAGACAATATACGTTTTTTGTTATTGTGATTGGTGGAATACCAACAGTATTATCAAATGTTATGTCTAATTTGGTTAGAAGTGTTGGTTATTCTAGTAAAGCAAGTTTTGGTATTGCGATGGGTGGTATTTTAAATATTATTTTAGATCCATTGTTTATGTTTGTTTTATTACCTAGTGGCAATGAAGTTGTAGGGGTTGGTATTGCTACATTAATTTCCAATTGTACAGCTTGTTTATATTTTATATTCACTATTTTAAAGAGTAACAGCGCTGTTTTATCTTTAAACATTAAAGCTGGTATGCCTCAAAAAGAAAGTATTAAATCCATCTTTATGGTTGGTATTCCTTCATCTATTACAACATTATTATTTGATTTAGATTATGTCATCTTAGATAGATTAATGGTTACATATGGTGATATCCCTTTAGCAGCTATTGGTATTGTTTTAAAAGCAGAAAGATTTCCACTCAATGTAGGCATTGGCATATGTCAAGGTATTGTACCTTTAGTTGCCTATAATTATTCATCCAAGAACTATAAACGTATGAACAATATTATTAGTTTTTCTAGAAGAACAGGTTTGATTATAGGTATATTAAGTATAGTCATCTATGAACTATTTGCAGTGATACTCATGCGATTCTTCATATCTGATGCAAGCACTGTAACACTAGGTACAAATTTTATAAGAATTCGTATTCTTGCAACACCATTAATGTTCTTATGTT
The DNA here is from genome assembly GCA_021200395.1 of Erysipelotrichaceae bacterium. GTDB lineage: Bacteria > Bacillota_I > Bacilli_A > Erysipelotrichales > Coprobacillaceae > JAJQDJ01. The sequence goes on along the minus strand of JAJQGQ010000158.1, from coordinate 1,292 downwards.
TTTCCATGGTTAATATTTTTAATGCTTTTGGAGAAGGTAAGATCGCATTATTTTTAGGTGTAACACGTTGGGCAGTTATCAACATACCTATGTTATTCATCTTAAATGCATTGTTTGGTATTTATGGTTTGGTATGGTCACAATTGATATCTGATACGATTATGGCTTTGATATCACAATATGTTTTTATTCATTATCGTAATAAAAATCAATTAAATGTATCTTAATGATTCATTATCATATATAATGAAATAAAGAAAGAAGGAATATAATGAATGAATTACAACAATGTTTACAAGAATTAGATAATATTCATAAAGAGTTTTATCCTTTAAAAGAAATAAATTATATCAAAGAACATTTTGAAGAAGCTAAACCTTATTTATATGATGCCTTAGATGAAACAAGGGATATGATAGATGAGGGTAATGGTGAATTTTTCTCTCATGAATTAGGTATTTATGCTTTATATTTATTAGCTGAAATGAAAGATAAAGAAGCTTTTTCGTTAATAATACATACTTTTGCTTTTACTGGTGAAGATGCTTTTGATTTGTTTGGAGATCTTGTGACAGAAGATTTGCAGGATATTTTATATGCAACATATGATGGTGATTATGAATTATTGCAGGATTCGATAGCTGATGATTCTTTAGATGAATTTGTACGTTTGAGTATGCTAGATACATATATGCAATTATATTTAGATGGCTTAGAACTAGAGTATGATGTAGTTGTATTTTTGAAAAGTCTTATACATTCCAACAATAATAATGATCCAATAAAAGGATCGATAGCTGATTATATTTGTCAATGTCATCTTATAGATATGTTAGAGGATATCAAATATTTGGATGAACATGATCTTATAGATCTCTCAATTTCAGGAGCATATGATGGTTTAGTAGATTGCATGTTTGATTATCGTTTTGAAGAAGATTTTTGTAAAGTTCCCGTTGATACACATGAACGTTTAAAACATACATTTATGTTTAATGATGAATCATCTGCACAAGATATTGAAAAAATGAAAAATAGAATAAGGCTTGAATTTAAAAGAGAAGAGAATCAAGCTACAAGGAATATTAAAAAAATTGGTAGAAATGATCCTTGCCCATGTGGTAGTGGAAAGAAGTATAAGAAATGTTGTATGCATAAAGATGCCAAGTTAAATACTATTGAAGATTATGTACATAGAACTTTGGCTTTAGAAGATTATCCAAAGTTAAGAAATAATCAAAATGATAATAAAATTTATATTGATGATTACTTTGATGAAGAAAGTATAGAAA
>JAJQGQ010000127.1 GCA_021200395.1 Erysipelotrichaceae bacterium | reverse complement strand
ATTTTCACCATCATATGGTAAACCTGTACTACCAACACGTTTTAAATAATCATCTTCAAATCCCTTAAACATCAATAACGGATGACCCATATAATAAATACCTTGATAGCATCTTGATATATCTTTATATGTTTGACCACGTTGTGCTTGATCCAGTACCATTCTAATAGCATATAAATTCATACGAACACGTTCATTATAGGTAAGATCACCATTTTGATATTCAAGGTTATAAAAGCAATGTTCATCATCTTCGATATAAAAATCAAAAATTAACTGCTTATTTGTATTTGACAAAACAGGAAGTGATGTATTAACTATTCTAATACTTTTGATCTTTTTATGTGATAAATCTTCACATAGTCGCAAAAGAATTTCAGGTTTTTTAGTAAAAGCATGTTTTAAAAACAAATCACCACAGTATCTCGAAAGTGTTCCTTCTTTATCAATATGTACTCTAAACTCAGGATAGACATCACGCATATAATCCTTATAGAATTGTGTTTCTTTTAACAATTATTTAACTCCATAAAATACCGACAATCACTTAAATACGCATAAAATTTCAATTTTTCTTTTTTTAAATGAAATTTTTTTAACAAGAGGATATCTTTATTAGATTATAGCAAACTTTATTTCAATATGCAAATAAATATTTGCTAGAATAAAAAAGCAATCACATAGTGATTACTTCATTTCGTTTAAAACTTTTTTTAATTTTTCTATAAATTCATCAACATTGGCTTCATCAATGATAAGCGGTGGTAACATTCTCACAACATTTTCACCAGCTGTTACCACAATAACACCTTCATCCAATAAACCTTTGACAACTGGTTTAGCACTGCCTTTGATAACTAAGCCTTGCATTAAACCAAGACCACGATGTCCTTCAACACAATCAAAATCATTCGTCACTTCATCTAATTTATCAACAAGATATGCAGAAATTTGTTGTACATGTGTTAAAATATCATCTTCTTCTAATATTTCAAATACAGCTTTCACGGCAGCACAGACAAATGGATTACCACCATAAGTACTTCCATGATCACCAGGAACCATTGCTTTAGCAACTTTTTCATTAGCTACAAATGCACCAACTGGCACACCACAACCCAAGCCTTTAGCGAGACAAACGATATCAGGCATAATATCATATTGAAAATAAGTCATCATTGTTCCTGTACGACCCATACCACATTGAACTTCATCAAGGATTAAGACGATATCATTATCATCACATAGTTTTCTTAATCCTTGTAAGAATTCTTTATCGCAAGGATTAACTCCACCTTCACCTTGAACTGGTTCAACAATGATAGCAGCTGTCTTATCATCAATTAAAGCTTTTACACTATCCAAATCATTAAGATTAGCATACTTAACACCTTCAATTAAGGGACCAAAAGCTTCTTGATAATGAGCATTCCCTGTTAATTTAACAGAACCTGTAGAACGTCCATGGAAAGATGAATTGAAAGAAATAATTTCACTATCAGCTTTACCATGTTTTAAATAATAATACTTACGTGCTAATTTTAAAGCTCCTTCAGTTGCTTCAGCTCCTGAATTACAAAAGAATACAGAATCTAACTTTGTTGCTTTAACAACCATCTCAGCAGCTTCAATGCCAACTGGTGTATAAAAATAATTAGATACATGATTTAATGTATGTAATTGTTTATCTAGTTTTTCAATATATTTAGGATAACAATGTCCCAATGAATTAACTCCAATACCAGAATAAAAATCTAAATACTTTTGGCCTTTGGTATCATAAACATATACACCTTCACCTTTTTCTAAAATTGTATCGTAACGCCCATATGCTTTAATATAGGCTTTTTCCCCTCTTTCATATAATTCCATAATTAAACCCCCTTAATATTTTTTGCTAAAAGTTCATACATATGAACTGCTTTTTCTAAAATCTCTTCATGGAAATTAAATGTTTCTGTATGTAATCCGCTCTGATATTCTTCACATTTTGTGCCTAGGAAAAAGAATATTCCAGGAATTGCTTTTTGATAATAAGCAAAATCTTCTGCTAACATTAATGGTTCACTTAATTCTAGATAATCATCATCTATCAATGAAGAAAATTGTTGATATAGCCTTAAATCATTAATAACAGGTGGATATAATGGTGGACAAGTCCAGGTAATTTGACAACCATATGCTTTTTCCAATCCATCATGTATATTTCCTAAGTAACCTATCATTGTATGAAATAAGTTTTCATCATAACATCTTAATGTTCCTTCTAGTTTTGTGATACTAGCTACACTATTACGAGCACTACCGCCTTCAATTTTACCAATATTTAATGTGGCAGGAGAAAAACGAGAAATTCGTCTAGCAATCATTGTTTGATATTGATGAATGGCATCGCTAGCAATCACTATACTATCTATGCCCTCCTCAGGAAGTCCAGCATGACTTCCCTTGCCTTCAATAGTCACATCAAGTTCACCGCACATAGCCATTAACGGCCCACTTTTACAAGCAATAACTCCTTCATCAATCATTGGCATTAAATGCATACCAAATATAGCTTTTACATTATATTTATCAAAAATCCCAGATTCGACAACTAAGCGAGCTGCCCCTGGTGATTCTTCAGCTGGTTGAAATATCAATAAAATATTGTAAGTAAAATCATATGATATTTCTGTTAATCTTTTGGCAAAGCCAAGTAAAGCTGACATGTGGCCGTCATGGCCACATGCATGCATGCAACCAACGTTTTTTGATTTATAAGCAATATCATTTTTTTCTTGGATTGGTAAAGCATCAATATCACTACGAAAAGCAATGGTTGCTTCTTTACCATAATCAATAAATACCAAAGTTCCTGTATCAATGATACTTTCCCATTGATAGCCCATCTTTTCTAATTCACTTCGCAAATAAGATGCTGTTTGATATTCTACAAGTCCTAATTCTGGTATTTGATGTAAATCTCTACGCCATTTTTTTAATTGTTCCATCATAGTCCTTAGATTTTTCTTAAATCATCCATCAATTGTGTTTTTTCTTCGGTACCTTTGGTTTTTTGTTCCTTGATGATACGTGCAGGATTACCAGCTACAACTGCACCTGCTGGAACATCACTTAAAACAATACTTCCTGCACCTACTACAGCACCTTTACCAATATGAACACCTTCAACGACAACCGCATTGGCACCAATCAAAACATCATCTTCTAAAATAACTGGAGAAGCACTAGGTGGTTCAATAACGCCAGCTAACACCGCATTAGCACCAACATGACAATGTTTACCAACGGTTGCTCTGCCACCTAAGACAGCACCCATATCAATCATTGTTCCTTCACCAATCTTGGCCCCAATATTAATAACTGCACCCATCATAATAACAGCATTATCGCCAATTTCTACATGATTACGAATAATAGCACCTGGTTCGATTCTAGCATTAATATTTGTCATATCCAACATTGGAATAGCACTATTACGACAAGTTTGTTCCATATAAGAATCAGCAATCTTATCCTTATTATCTTCTAAATACTTTTTAATGAAATCCAAATCACCAATCAATACCTTACTTTGATCACTACCAAAAACATGAAAATCATCACAATCAGGTAAATCATGACCCTTTACATAAACTTTTACTGGTGTTTGTTTCTTCGCATCACCAATATATTGAATAATTTCTTCTGCACTATTTAACATATATAATCCTCCTCATTGATTATTCCTTCAAATGTTGTACGCGCTTGACCACTCATATAAATATGTCCATTCTTAAAACAAATATCTAAACTTCCACCTAATAAATCAACTTGTACAACTTCATCACAAACATCATTCAAATAACATGCATACATCACGGCACATGCACCTGTCCCACAAGCCATAGTTTCACCACTGCCTCGTTCCCATACACGCATTCTCACATGTCCTCGATCAATCACTTCAACCCATTCTGTATTCACTGACTGTGGAAACATGGGATGTTTTTCAAAAATGGGACCGATATCAGCAATATCAAAATCCAAATCATCTGCAAACATAACAACATGCGGATTCCCCATAGATACAGCCGTTAAATAATAGGTTTGACCATGAATTTGAATAGGTTCATGAATCATTGTATCTTTATCAAATAAACATGGAATATCTTTAACCTGAATAATCGGTTCTCCCATATCTACTTTAACACTTTTAACAAGGTTATTTTCTACTTCTAACCAAGCTTCTCTTAAGCCTGCTTTAGTTTCTATCATCAGATGTGTTTTTGAAGTAAGCTGATGGTCATAAACAAATTTACAAAAGCACCGTAAACCATTACCACACATCATACCTTCACTACCATCTAAATTAAACATACGCATCTTAAAATCATATTGATCGCTTTTTAGTATAACAATCATCCCATCACTGCCAATACCAAAATGACGATCACTGATGCTTTTTATAAATGTTTCATCCATTGGTATATTTTGATGGATGCCATCAAAATATATATAGTCATTACCAATGCCTTCCATTTTTGTGAATTTAAGCATCTTACCACTCCCCATTACATGAAAATAGTTTAACATTTTTTTATGATATTGAAAAGAAAAAATACAAATAATATAAGCACTGATACAAAAACCAGTGCTTTTTATATTGTTTTTTCATATGATATATAGGTGATATCAATGAAATATATGTTCAAAAGAATCAATTCCTGTTTATTTATCTTATTAGTGGCATTAATCATCATGATTATTCACTATTATGGTAATTGTCTACCTACAAGATAAAGACGATACCAATCCTCTCTTGACATTTCAATTGTTGTAGCAGCACATAAATCTTCTAGATGATTTAAAGAAGTTGTTCCTGCAATGGGTTGCATATGAGCGCTATGTCTTAGTATCCAGGCAACACTCAAGGCTGTTTTTGAGATACCATATTTTTTTGATAGTTCTTGTAATGTATTATTTAAATCAACATAATCAGCATGATCAATGAAACATCCTTTTTCCCATGATGCTTGTAAGATTGACCATGGTTGGATAGTAATATCATTAAGACGACAATATTCTAATACACTACCATCATGATCAATTGATCTATTATTATCCATATTGACATTAATACCATTATCAATAATACCGGCATTAACGACATTAAATTGGATTTGATTAAAAAGTAATGGATGTTTTGTATATTTTTGAATCAATGCTATTTGCATTGGATTCATATTCGAAACACCAAAGTATTTCACTTTTCCACTATTATATAATTCATCAAAAGCTTCAGCAACTTCCTTAGGATCCATTAATGTATCAGGTCGATGCAATAATAATACATCTAAATAAGAAGTATGTAATCTCTCTAATGATTGATCAACCGATGCCATAATATGTTCCTTAGAAAAATCATAATAACCATTACAAATACCACACTTACTTTGAATATACATCTTTTCTCTAAGTTCAGGATGTTTTCCTAATACTTCACCAAACAATACTTCTGACTTTCCCCCACCATAAATATCAGCATGATCAAAATAATTAATTCCTAAATCCAAAGCCTTTAATACTAATGATTCAACTTCATCAACACTTTTAGAGGCAATACGCATACAACCTAAAGCAATTGCACTCACATTCATATCTTTTATTTGATAATATTTCATATTCTTGTCCTTTCACTCATTATATAATTCTTTTTCTTTTTAATACAATAAATATAACAACCGCTAATGCTACTGCTCCAATAGCTATATATAAAATCATATTATTAGGTATAGCAGATGAAATAACAATGTTCTCTTCTTCATTATCACTATACATCAATTCTAATAAATCAATCGTTACTGTTTCTTCATTCACTTCTCCTATATTACTTGTAGCCCCATCAGGCATCGTCACATTTAAAACAATTTCCATACCTGCTTCTTGTAAATCTTCTAATGAATAACCATAACTACTAAAATCAATCACTCCTGTAATATCATCAATGGGAATCGTAACCACAATGGAATCAACATTATCTATTTCTTCTTCACTAATAGTCGTAGAAATATCATCTAAAGTTAAACCTGTAATCAAAACCCCACTCCAATTATCATCACTTATTTGTGTCACTGTTGCATCTTCTAAATCATCTGAAGCAAGATATTCTTCTTCAAAGCTTTCATAAAGTTCATCACTCGTCATATTCATAGCTTCTAAAAATGAATCTTCTACCAATAATTCCATAGATGTTTCACTTGTCATATCTTTATTAACAGTAATATTGATATTGTATTTCATACAACCTGTTAAAGATAAAGCTGATAATAATAATACACGGTATTTTAGTATTCGTCCCATATATATCCCTCCGCGTATGTTCATATGATAAGATATTTTCTTGTATTTTTCAATCAATAAAATGGAAAAATACTGATTTTATCAAAAATTATCATTTTTAAAGCAAATCCACGATGCATATGATTTGTTTTTAGAAGCGATTTTCTTTATAATATAGATGAGGTGATAAGCATGGAAAAAATAAATAATGTAGATGTTGAAGTTATCAATGGACAAATGGATGAAAAAGAAATTATTGCTTATATTGATTATCTTAAGCAAAAGTTTCCAAATGAACAATTAACCGAACTTACTTTAACGATTGATGGTGATTATGTAGATATGCATTATCATCTAAAACCTTTACAATTTGAAAGAATTAGAAGAATTACAGGTTATTTAGTAGGAACGTTAGATCGCTTCAATGATGCCAAAAGAGCCGAAGAAAGAGATCGTGTCAAACATCAACTATAACAAAAAGGAGTTAGCGATAACTCCTTTTATTTATTCGTTGGCACTTTCATCAACTGAAGATTCTTCTTCACTAGATTCGGTTGTTTCAGTTTCTTCTGTTTCTTCCACATCACTTGTTTCATCCTGAGTTTCAATACTATCTTCTTCAACAGTTTCTTCACTTTCTGTCGTTTCTTCACTAGTAGACTCAGTATCCTCTATAGTTTCAGTGGAATCAGTTTCATCACTTTGAACTTCTTCATCTTCTGCAGTAACTTCATCATTACTATCACTACTAAAGAATCCTGAGAAAAAATCAACTAATGCATCCCAAATACCGCCAAAGAAACTAGTAATACTAGAAAATAATGAATTCGTATCAATATCGATACCTAGCTTATCATATATTTCCTGAGCTTGACTCTTTAAACTATCAATATCCAAATCTAAATCACTTATCTTTGCAAGTAACTCCACAAGAGCATCTTGTTGTTCATCAGTTAATGATATATTAAACTTTTCCTCAGCCACGTCAATAGCATCATTGATCTCTGATTCAGACATATCCTCTTGTGCCACTTGCTCCTTTAAATAAGCAACTAAAGCCTCAGCATCATCATTATCCTCGGCAATTTCGCCAGTAACAACAATTTCATTAACAGCAGCATCAACATTCTCTTCATCAACTTCTTCACCTTGCATAGCTGAATAAGCTTTAATAACACCAATTAAAGCAGCTGTACCAGATATATTCATAGGCCCTGCTACAATAGCACTCGCATCACTAATACCTGCTGTAACCATCGCATTCTCATACATTTCGGCCGTACAATAAGTAATATTTTTGGTTGTGACACTAACACCATCACCCTCATCAGCTGCTATAACCACAACAGAAGAAAGCGCATGAGAACCAATAGTACTACTAGACAAATAACTATCAAGATACTCATGTTCCTCAGCATTAGTAACATAAGACACATTATATTCATCCAGCTTATCTTCATCCACACCAAGTAAACCTAAAACTGTTGTTAATTGACTAGAAGATAAATCAGCTCCTAAAGAAAGATATGGTTTATCACTTTCACTCACAACAACTTCATCTTCAGTTGTTTCTGTATCATCAGCATAGACAATAGATGCAGGTGCCATCATAGACATACACATCAACAATGATAATCCACTTATCAATAATTTCTTACTTATATTCAAAACATACATCTCCTTTTTCTTATAAGTATCTATTATAGTG
>JAJQGQ010000028.1:3110-8120 GCA_021200395.1 Erysipelotrichaceae bacterium | reverse complement strand
AACAATCATCAATTAGAAAAAATATTTTATGATATTAAAAATATACAAATAAATGTCTTTGTCAAAGTCTTATTAAATACTCGTCAACAATATCTTACACCATATCATCAGCAATATTTGTATTTAATGCCATTTTTAGAAAATAACGATTATATAGCCAATGATATAAAAATAAGAAAGTATTTTGAGTTGATTTCATATCTTCATAATCATTCTTTTTATAATTTGAAAGTTAATGAGCACTATTTTCAGCAATTGCATGATCAATTGCTGAAAAATATACAAGCAAGATTAAATTATTATCAGCAATTGATGTTACAATATGAAAAGATGACTTTTCGTTCACCAACACAATGGTATTTTGTTATGAATTACTATCATATATATCAAGCTTTAGAAAAATCACATAGCTATTTCCTTCAATTTATGGAATTGACGAAAGGTTATTCAAGCATTCGCGTTTGTTATAACTATTTGAATTTTGATTTTGCACATATTATAGCTGAGTATCCTTGTTTAATAGCAATGGATCATATTTGTCTGCAAATCCCTGTTTTTGATTTATATCATGTCTTTCAAAATGAAAATTTTACATTATTGAATACAAATATGTTATTAAATCATTATTTTTGTGATATGACATTAGGAGATGATGAAAAATTATTGTTAAAATGCTTATTGAATATTGTACCTCGTATTGAATTCAAGAGTGATGAAGTTGATAATATATATTTATTAACACAATTATTGAATTATATCGATGAGGTTGAACATTTTATTCATCAAATATGATTGACTTTAATATAAAGCTTTGTTAAAATAGACTTACGTTGATGAGGAGGAGTACATTAGCTAGTCCGATAGAGAGTCTTATGTTGCTGGAAATAAGATGGATGAATTAATAGAAGGTAGCCTCGGAGTATGTTTGCTGAAATTAAGTAAGTAAACACGTATAGCTGCGTTAAAGCTTTGAGGTATGCATGAGCATATAAATTAAGGTGGTACCACGAACATTCGTCCTTATACGAATGTTTTTTTAATGAAAGGAGAAAAAATGGATACATCATATACTATAGTTTGGGTTGTTTCAATTGTTATTTTTGTTTTTTTGGGTTATTTTTTAGTTAGAAGACTAAGATCTAATAGAGCAGATGAAAGGGAAGAACAAATTCAATTGGCTATTAAACAAGAGGATTTTCAATATTTGAAACCAGGTATTCTTGATGATTTATCTGATGAAGATGTTTTAACAGCAGTATTGTTTCATTGTATGCGTAAGGAAGATGAAGATTTCGATAATGAAACAAATACTTTTAATGAAAGTGAAAATGTTGTTTATAGTATTTATCAACTTTCACAAGCTGTTTCTGGAAAAAATGGTAACATCCATAGCTTTTTTATAAGTCCATCAACTAAACGATTTGTTGATATCATTAGTGATGCTTTTGAAAAGGTTGGGGCAAAGGATTTGTCTGAGTTAATGACTGCTGCAAGATATTTTTCAGAAATAGTTGAAGATGAAAATTATGTTGAAGATCCTATCAAAGAAGAAGAAATTATGGGAATATATGCAAATTATAATTATTCAGATTATACGAATGAATTTGCAACTTTAGTTTCAACAACGAATTTGCAAAGTAAGCTACTTCAGTTTGTTAAGAATCATAAAGAAGATTTTTATGATTATGATCATGATTTTACGGCTGATGAGATTAATGATATTGAAGATGATATAAGTGAAGAAGAAACTGAATAAAAACAGTGGAGGGAGAATTATATGAAGGAATTGGCGAGTAAATATAATCATAAATTGGTAGAAGAAGGTAAATATAAAACTTGGATTGATCAAAAATATTTTGAAGCTGGTGATATTTCTAAGAAACCATATTGTATTGTTATACCACCACCAAATGTTACAGGTAAATTACATTTGGGTCATGCTTGGGATACAACGCTTCAAGATATGATTGTTCGCTATAAACGTATGCAAGGATATGACGTATTATGGTTGCCAGGTATGGATCATGCTGGTATTGCTACACAAGCTAAAGTGGAAGCTAGACTTAGAGAAGAAGGTATTTCACGTTATGACTTAGGAAGAGAAAAGTTTTTGGATCAAGCTTGGGCTTGGAAAGAAGAATATGCTTCAATTATTCGTAGTCAATGGGAAAAGCTAGGGTTGTCCTTGGATTATTCAAAAGAAAGATTTACTCTAGATGATGGTTTAAGTGATGCTGTTAAGACTGTATTTGTGACTTTATATGAAAAAGGTCTTATTTATCAAGGTGAACGTATTATTAACTGGGATCCAGTGCAACGTACTGCACTATCTAATATTGAAGTTATACATAAAGAAATTGAAGGCCATATGTATTATTTTAATTATCAGGTAGTAGAGACTGGTGAAACATTGGTTATTGCTACTACAAGACCTGAAACCATGTTTGCCGATCAAGCTATATTTGTTCATCCAGATGATTCTAGATATACACATCTTATTGGTAAACATGCCATTAATCCGGCAAATGATGAAGTATTGCCAATTATGGCTGATAGTTATATTGATATGAGTTTTGGTACTGCCGTTATGAAATGTACACCTGCACATGATCCAAACGACTTTGCTTTAGCTAAGAAATATGATTTAAAAATGCCTATTTGCATGAATGATGATGGTACAATGAATGAACTTTGTGGCAAATATGCAGGTATGGATCGTTTTGTTTGCCGTGAAGAATTAGTAAAAGATTTTGAATCACGTGGAGTTGTTGATCATATTGAAGTTCATAAACATATGGTAGGGCATAGTGAACGTAGCGGAGCGATTGTTGAACCATATCTATCAAAACAGTGGTTTGTTAAGATGAAGCCTTTGGCTGAGGCTGCTTTAGCCAATCAAGATACAGAAAATAAAGTTAATTTTGTACCACCACGTTTTGAAAAAACTTTTAAAAACTGGATGGAAAATATTGAAGATTGGTGTATTTCTAGACAATTATGGTGGGGACATCAAATTCCTGCTTGGTATCATAAAGAAACAGGGGAAGTTTATGTTGGTAAAGTTCCTCCAGCTGACATAGAAAACTGGAAACAGGATGAAGATGTTTTGGATACATGGTTTTCTAGTGCTTTATGGCCATTTTCTACTTTGGATTGGCCAAATACAGATAGTGAATTATACAAACGTTATTTTCCAACGGATACATTAGTTACTGGCTATGATATTATTTTCTTCTGGGTATCTCGTATGATTTTCCAATCGTTAGAATTTACTGATCAAAGACCTTTCAAAGATGTTCTGATTCATGGCTTGATACGTGATGAACAAGGTAGAAAGATGTCTAAATCGCTAGGTAATGGTGTTGATCCTATGGATGTCATTGATGAATATGGTGCTGATACATTACGTTTCTTTTTAACAACAAATTCTGCACCTGGTATGGATTTGCGTTATAGTCCAGAAAAATTAGATGCATCATGGAATTTTATTAATAAAATATGGAATTCTGCACGTTTTGTTTTAATGAATATTGATGAAGATATGAAATATGAAGATTTATCTTTTGATTATCTTAATTTATCTGATTGTTGGATTTTAAATCGTCTTAATGATGTTATTAGAATTGTTGACGAAAACATGGATAAATATGAGTTTGTGAATGTTGGCAGTGAATTATATAATTTTATTTGGGATGATTTTTGTTCTTGGTATATTGAATTATCAAAAGTTCACTTAAATAGTGATGATTTACAGGAAAAACAGGCAACTCAAAATACTCTTGTTTATGTATTAAATGCTATTGTCCGTTTATTGCACCCATTTATGCCTTTTGTGACAGAAGAAATTTATCAATCTATTCCACATTTGCATGAATCAATTTGTATTTCTTCATGGCCAAAAGTCAATGAGCAATTCGTTAATTCTACAATAAATGATCAATTCCAATATTTAATTGATATTATTAAAGGAATAAGAAACTTACGTGCTCAATATGTTATTAAAAATGCTATTGAAATGACCTATAGTATTCAGACTAATGATGCAGCTTTAGAAGATTTATTAAAGGATTTGGCTCCATATATTTATAAATTATGTCATTCACGTTGTATTGGCTATAATGTAGAAACAAGTGAAAATGTCGCAATCGAAACAATCAAAGGTGGAAATTCTTTGATTATTGAATTAGGTGATTATATAGATATGGAAGCAGAAAAGAAAAAGCTTAATGCTGAATTGAAAAAATTAGAAGGTGAAATTAAGCGTTGTGAAGGTATGCTTTCTAATCCTAACTTTGTAAATAAAGCACCTGCTGCAAAAGTTCAATTAGAAAGAGATAAACTTGAAGATTATAAGTCAAAATATGAAACAGTTTCTCAAAAAATTCAAAATATGTAAAAAAGTTCTCTTGAGAACTTTTTAGTTTTGTTTATAGATGTTGCTAATTGTAAATATTAAAAACTTTTTTAATTTTTTTTAAAGAAAAAAAAGAAAAATCGGAATTTTGAGCGTATATATAATAGTAGAGGGTATTGTTATGATCGTGTTTAAATGTTCCTTAGAAGTAAGGATGAGGAGGAATTTATATGAGAGAATTGTTACTGCAAGAACAATATGAGTTAACTGGTGGAAGTGCTGTTGGTACTATTATTATTTATCTTCTTATAGGTGCGGGTCTCTATAAGATTATTAAGAGTAGTTCAGGAAAACTATCTATACCACAAATTATTAGTACTGAATGGAAGTAATGAGAACTCTATAGATGCAAAGGGTACAACTATGGAGGAAACAGATGAAGGAATTAAATTTAGAAGATCAATATGATCTTATTGGTGGAACGAGTATTAAAAGTATTTTATTGTACACATTTGTTAAAGCAGGTCTTTATAAGATTATTCAAAGTAGTTCAGGAAAAATTTTTATTCCTAGAATTATTAGTGCTGAATGGAAGTCATAAAACTTCATTAATGTAAGAAGCAGAGGGTACAACATAATGGAGGAACTTATATGAA
>JAJQGQ010000028.1:0-3010 GCA_021200395.1 Erysipelotrichaceae bacterium | reverse complement strand
TCATTAATGTAAGAAGCAGAGGGTACAACATAATGGAGGAACTTATATGAAAGAATTAACTTTACAAGAACAATGTGAACTTATTGGTGGAAGTGCTGTTGCTACTGTTATTATTTATGTATTATTAGGTGCGGGAATTTATAAGATTATTAAGAGTACATCAGGTAGAATTTCGATTCCTAAACTTATTAGTATTGAATGGAAATCTAGTTAAAATGTGAAAGGCTTTATGCCTTTCATATTTTTTATATTAATTGCATAATATTAGTGAGGTGAGATATGATGAGATTTCCACTAAAGATTATTATTTCAAGTATTTTATTTTCAGTATTTTGTATGTTTGGATTTCATTTGATATTTCAATCTTTCACTAAAAATATTTATGTTTGTCAAGTTGGCATTTATTCAGTTGCTGAAAATAAAGATGCCAAAATATCCCAATTATCTTCATTAGGTTATGATACTTATACTTATGTTAAGGAAAATCAATATTATGTTTTATCAATGATAAGTGAAGATTTATCCGTTATCGAAAATAATGCTAGTGAAGTTAATGGCATTGTGAAGACTTATTGTGTTGATGCCAATATGAGTTATGATGAATTATTGGTTAAATTAGAAGAAGGTGAAATAAATGATTAAAAATTTGCCCATCGAAGAAAATCCTCGAGAAAAAGCTCTTGTTCAAGGCATCGAATCTTTAAATAATGTTGAATTATTAGCATTGATTTTAAGAACAGGAAATAAAGAAGAATCAGTATTACAATTGTCCCAAAGATTATTAAATGAAATTGGAGGTTTTCAACAGTTACGTCAAATAACATATGCTAAACTTGTTTCTTTAAAAGGTATTAGTAAAGCAAAAGCTATCGCTATTTTAAGTATCATTGAAATTGCAAAAAGATTAAAAGAAATACCACAAAATGATATTATGCTGCAGACACCAGAAGATATTTTTTTATATGTAAAAAACGAAATGATGTTTTTATCACAAGAAAATTTTGTTTTAATTTGTTTGGATTGTCGTAATCATGTTATTAAAATGAAGACTATATTTGTTGGAACAGTAAAAACAAGTCTTGTCACCCCACGTGAAGTATTTAAAGAAGCTATTGAAATGAATAGTTCAAAAATTATTCTCGTTCATAATCATCCTAGTGGTGATGCACATCCTAGTCATGAAGATTTATCATTAACAAAAAATTTTTTAGAGATAGGAAAAATGCTTGATATTGAGGTTTTAGATCATGTTATCATTGGCTGGAATCAATATTTTAGTGTTGCTGCTATGCAATTTGTAATGTGTGAAAAAGAATGAAACTTGTATAAATTATCAAACTCGAATTGCTTTTTTTGGTTATAGATATTATAATGTAAAGCGACAAGGGGTGGTATTTTGTTTAATAACAATAAATCGAGCAAGCAAAGACGAAGAATTATTATCATTACTGTTGTTTTGGTTTTATTTTCAGTGTTTACTCTCATCACCAATCGTTCACCATCAACAATTGAGACAATGTGTAAAGATGTTGTTGCTAATATAGAGTATTATGTTATTAAGGCACCTATTCAGTATGTTACTAATCTTATTGATGAATATACTTCTTTAAAAGATGTTTTTGAAGAAAATGCTCAATTAAAAGAACGTTTTGATGATCTTGCTAGAGAAGCAGCCATGAATGAGGTTTTACAATCTGAATTAGATGATCTTAAAGAATTGACTGAAATTGATTATTTACCAACAGATTATCAGGTTAAATATACATATATTATTTCTCGTGATGCCGACAATTGGAATAGTGAAGTGACTATTAATTTAGGAAGCTTAGGCGGTGTAGAAACTGGTATGGCTGTCATTAGTTCTGATGGCATGATTGGGACAGTGACAAGTGTTAATGATATTTCGGCTACTGTGACCTTGTTATCTAGCGAAACATCTTCATCGCAATTACCAGTTATGATTTTAAGTGGTGATGATACTTATTATGGCTTGTTGAATCGTTATGATTTATCTACACAAAGCTATTATGTGACTTTGTTAAGTGATGCCGAAACAATCGAAGATGACGCCAAAGTTGTTACTAGCGGACTTGGAGGGGCTGGTAAGAGTCCAAAAGGTATTTTAGTTGGAACTGTTTCTAGCTATTCGGCTGGCAACGAAACAACTGAATCAAGCTGTAGCGTTACACCTAGTGCTGATTTTGATTCATTGAATTATGTTGCAGTTGTACAAAGGGTGAATGAAGAATGAGATCAAGAATAAGAGATAGTTATCTTTTTAAATGTTTTATAGTTATTCTTATTTGCTTTGTTATTGATAGTACCATATCTTTTTTCCTGCCTTATAATTATACAAAAACTGGTATATTTATTGTTCCTTGTATGGGCTTGATGATGTTTGGCTTGCTTATAAAAACAATTGAAGGAGTAGAAAGATATTTATTTGCTGCTATATGTGGCCTTTACTATTCTGTTGTATATTCTAATTCTTTAGCAATTTATATCCTCATATATTTGATTGTTGCTTTTTCTAGAACTTTATTTAAATTAGAAAAATTGACAATAATTGAAGCAATTTTATACTGTGGTTCGACAGTTTTATTACAGGAAATAATGTTATACTGGATTATGTGGATTACCAATATTACCAGATATCCTGTTACGTCTTTTCTTGTTATGAGACTTCTACCAACAGTTTGTTTCAATATGATTCTTTCCATTGCGGTTTATTGGGTCTACAATAAAGTTAAAGTTGAGGAGGAATAATATGTTTATAGAAGTTAAAGGCATTAATAATATTTTATTAATGAAAATGAATGAAAAATGTTCATTTGAACAAATTCTTAATGAACTTGATATGCTCTTGGATAAACCAATTTTTGCTAGTAATGGTTATTATCCAAGAGCATATTTTGATTTTGGATGTCGTTTTTTAAAAGAAGAAGAGTTTTATTGTTTAATGAAATTATTGTATTCAAAAAAATGTATTTTATTTAATGGTATATCTTTA
>JAJQGQ010000308.1 GCA_021200395.1 Erysipelotrichaceae bacterium | reverse complement strand
CCATTCTTATTAATCTATGAAAGACAAGATGGTTAATTAATTGAATAAAATTTAATTAGATATTAAGAGCGGTTTATCCGCTCTTTTTTCTTTCTAAATTGTTGATTATTATGTTGTCAAAAATGGTTTATTCATGTATAATAATCAAATAGGAAGTGAGGCTTTTATGGATAACGAACAAATAAATCAAAGTAATTATGAGCAGGAGTTTAAACCAAGCTCCAACTTAACAGTGAGATTGTTTGTCATTGTTTATTGGTTATATGCTATTTATATTTTATTGTATGATGTATTTTTTGCACATGCACTAAGTGATTTTTATGTTGTTGGTGGTGGAGGTATAGTTATTTCTTTGTATATGATAGGGTTTAGACCTTATCGTTATATTGTAGGAAATAAGACTGTTACTTATCGTTATTTAATTAGAAAAAATAAAGAGATTAATTTAATGAATTGTGAAACAATCATGGATCCTAAGGAAACATTTACATCCATTATCATGCGTGCTCGAGCAATTGAATTATATGATGTTGATAAGAAAAAATTTAAGTTTTTCCCAAAAGATCGTGTTGGCTTTGTTGATGCTATATTAAAACAAAATAGACGTATCCACTGTAATGTTCAGGATTATACTGATAGTGTACGAGAACTTAAGAAGAGAGAACGTAGGCAAAGAAAAAGAGATAGAAGAAGAAAAGAGATTGAAGGTAGTTAATCTCTTTTTTAATAGTATGAAGTAATAAAAAAATAAAAAGATGATAAAAAAATATTATTTTATGTTGACATATTTATTTTGAGACATTATAATAGCCTCATAAACATTGAAGATTTATATAGACTTTAAAATTATAAATTGTTACAATGTTTTAAAGACAAGGGGGAATTATTCAATGGAAATGAGTGAATTACTTGAAGATTATGGGTGTTTAACATTTAGTGATGATGTGATGCGTGAACGTATACCAAAATCTACTTATAAAGCATTTCATGCTGCATTAGATAAAGGTGAGCCATTAGCACGTGAAACGGCTACAGTCATTGCTAATGCAATGAAAATATGGGCAATTGAACATGGAGCAACACACTTTACTCACTGGTTTATGCCAATGACTGGTTTAACAGCTGAAAAGCATGATGCTTTCTTAGAACCAGAAGGAAATAAGGCAGTCTTAGAGTTTAGTGGTAAGACTTTAAGAAAAGGTGAACCTGATGCTTCTTCTTTCCCATCTGGAGGTTTAAGAGCTACTTTTGAAGCAAGAGGTTATACTGCATGGGATTGTACATCTCCTGCTTTTGTTAAAGATGGAACATTATATATTCCAACATTATTCTGTTCTTATACTGGTGAAGCTTTGGATAAGAAGACACCATTATTAAAATCAGTTGATGCTTTGAATACTGCATCATTAAGATTATTACCATTATTAGGATTGGATGATGTTACACAAGTAACGGCATCAGTTGGTAGTGAACAAGAATATTTCTTAGTTGCTGATGAATATTATCAGAAACGTATGGATTTAAAATTAACTGGTAGAACTTTGTATGGTTCAATGGCTCCAAAGGGTCAAGAATTAGAAGATCATTATTTTGGTAGCTTGAAACGTAAAGTTTCTGCATTTATGAAAGATTTAGATAAGGAATTATGGAAATATGGTATTCCTTCTAAAACAAAACATAATGAAGTTGCACCTGCACAACATGAAGTTGCATGTGTTTATAGAAAAGTCAATATTACATGTGATAACAATCATCTTTTAATGATTTTAGCACAGGATATCGCTAAGAAACATGGTTTAAGATGCTTATTACATGAAAAACCATTTGAAGGTATCAATGGTTCAGGTAAACATAATAACTGGTCTGTAACAACAAATACTGGAGTTAACTTATTTAATCCTGGTAGTGATCCAGTTAATAATTTGCCTTTCTTAGCAACATTGGCTTGTACAGTCAAAGCTGTTGATGAATATGCTGATTTATTACGTATGTCTATTGCCTCTGCTGGTAATGATCATAGATTAGGAGCTAATGAAGCACCACCTGCTATTATCTCAATGTTCTTAGGTGAGGAGATTGATAAAATAGTTCAAGCTATTATTGATGGTACTGAATTAGAAGAAGTTGATACAGGACGTTTCAAAACTGGTGTATCTGTTGTTCCTGATTTCTCTAAAGATAACACAGATCGTAACAGAACATCTCCATTTGCTTTTACAGGTAATAAATTTGAATTTAGAGCTGTTGGTTCTGCACAATCAATTGCTGGTCCAAATACTATCTTAAATGCTATTTTAGCTGAAGAAATGACTGAAATGGCTGAATTAATTGAAGGTGGTATGACACCTAGAGAAGTTATTAAGAAGTTCTTAAGTGAACATCAACGTATTATCTTCAATGGTGATGGATATTCAGCTGAATGGGAAGTTGAAGCTGAAAAACGTGGTTTACACAACAATAAGAATACTGTTGATGCTATGGATTGTTTAAAAGAAGAAAAGAATATTGAAATGTTAGATAGATTAGGTGTTTATTCACGTGTTGAATTAGCATCTCGTTATGAAATCTTATTAGATAACTACAATAAGACAATTCAAGTTGAAGCTTTAACTGCATCTAAGATGGCTAGAAATGAAATTTATCCTGCAGCTGTTAAATATTTAAAAGATATTACTAAGACAGCTTTAGATGTTAAGGAAACAGGTGTTGATAATGCATTCTTAGTTGATGATGTAAAAGAATTATCTGATTTATTAGCATCTATGAAAACAAAGATGGATACTTTAGATGAAGAAATTGCTAAAGCACAAGCATGTGATGGTGATATTCATACCGTTTCATTATTATGGCGTGATGGTGTATTTGCTGCCATGAATGATTTGCGTGAAACAGCCGATACTATTGAAACAAAAGTGGATGAAGCTTATTGGCCAATGCCAAACTATGTAGATTTATTATTTGGAATTTAATTAATTTAAGAAAGAAGGTGAACCTTCTTTCTTATTTTTTTTCCTTGTGTTATAATTGATAGGGTAAGGAGGTTGGTGTTATGGAAATAAGATTATATCAGCCATCAGATCTAAAAGAAGTTATGGATTTATTTTATGAAAATGTTCATACTGTATGCGTCAATGATTATACTAAGGAACAGTTGGATGCCTGGGCACCTAAGGAGGCTAATATTTATCATTGGGAAACATCGTTAATTAAGAATCATACATTAGTGGTGGTTGCAGATGATCACATTGTTGGATTTGGAAATATTGGACAAACTGGTTATTTAGATCGTCTTTATGTTGATTGTCATTATTTGCATAAAGGTGTGGGAACACTTATCTTAGATAATTTGGAAAAATATGCAGGGGTCAAAGGTAATACATATATGAATACACAAGCCTCAATTACCTCAAAACCATTTTTTGAAGCAAGAGGGTATACTTGTATTGAAAAGCAAATTGTAGAACGTCGTGGTGTCAGATTAAGACGTTATTTAATGGAAAAGAAGATAAAATAAGTGGCGAAATATTAATTTCGCCTTTTTGTATCCATAAAATATAAAAATGTTGCAATAGCTCCACCACAAGTATCAATGAAAACATCGCTTAATTGACCAGACCTATCATTCACAAACAATTGATGGAATTCATCGGTGCAAGCATAGAGAAAAGTTATTATTAATGTATATAGAATAATATATTTCAATGAGAAACCAGATTGATAAAAACCATATATAAGACTTAATGAAAGGATGCCATATTCACTCATATGGGCTGCCTTTCTTATCAAAAATTCACTTATTGATATATGTAAATGGGTATAAATCCAAGCTACTATAGAAGAACTAAGGCCTGAAGATTCTTCACCATTTTGCACAGAAAATGAAAAAATAATGATCATTATTATCAATGATGGTATAAAATATTTCAAATTTTTCATAATATCCTCCTCAAACATTATATAAAAAGAAGCAGTGTTATTCAAATGTAATTTTTTTGATTTTTCATAGTTTTTTTAAGGGTCGTATGATATACTTATGTCAGTAATAATACATGTCAATTTATAGGAGGATAGGATGGAAGAAAATGCTGTAAGGATGAAAGCTTATGCGGTTAATTTTAATGAGATTCGCGTATATCTTTCAGAGAATTATTATAATGGAGTAAGCAGTAAGTTTTATTTAAAAGATATATTCAATGAAGAATTATTACTTTTAAATGGTGATGCCTTGCAAACAAGTCAATATCCTGGTTTTAAAGAATATAGGTTTATGGTTAATTTCCATATGGGTAGAGTTTATAAGGTTGTAGATGCTTATGGCTTATCTTGCTTTTTGGATTTTTGTAAGCTTTCTATGTGTAAGGAGTTTGACGAACTATATTATTATGATGGCCAAGATTTAGGATGTCATTATACAAAAGAAAGGACATCATTTAAGCTTTGGTCACCACTATCAACTGGTATTATTTTAAAAGTTATTAAAGATGATCAGGATTATTTATTTCCAATGAAAAGAGGAAGTAAAGGCGTTTACTATGCAACTATTGAAGGTGACTGGAAAAATGCAGAATATTTTTATTTGATAAAGATAACAGGTAGTTATACTATTGCAATGGATCCTTATGCTGATGCTTTGACATCTAATAATCGTACTTGTGTAATTGTTGATATGGAAAAATTACCATTTCATAAAACTGAAATGGCACCTTTAGAGAAAAAAACAGATGCTGTTATCTATGAAGTGAGTGTAAGAGATTTTTCTTCTTCTTTATCAGGTGGGATGCAACATAAAGGTAAATTTTTAGCTTTTACTGAACAAAATACATCAACTGATAGTGGTAATCCAACAGGCTTAGATTATTTATCATGCTTAGGTATTACGCATGTTCAGCTTATGCCTATCAATGATTTTGCGACAGTGGATGAAACACATCCATTAGAATTATATAATTGGGGCTACGATCCTGCTCATTATGGTGTTACTGAAGGTAGTTATGTAACTGATCCAAATGATGGCTATAAACGTATTAGAGAAGCCCAACAAATGGTAGAAGCATTGCATTCTAGAGGTATTAGAGTCATTGCGGATGTTGTTTTTAATCATATGCATGATGTTAATAATAATCCATTGGAACAAACAACGCCACATTATTTCTTTAGAAGATATCCTGATGGGACTTTGTCTAATGGTTCATGGTGTGGAAATGATTTAAATACAACGGCTTTAATGTGTCGTAAGTATATTTTAGATATGTGTAAACGATGGCAGGTTGTTTATGGTATTGATGGCTTTAGATTTGATTTAATGGGTATTATTGATCAGGAGACTATTAATTTGATTGATGCCCAAGGTAAGGCTATTGATCCTTCGTTTATGATTTATGGTGAAGGTTGGAATATGGGTACAGCTTTAGCTGAAGATAAACGTACAACGATTCAAAACAATCATAAGACACCACATATTGGTTTTTTTAACGATTTCTTTAGAGATACATGTCGTGGTACCAATCAAATGGAAAGTAAAGGTTATTTCTCTGGCGATACTTATAAAACCAATGATGCTATGAAAGCTATATGTAACCTTGATAAATTTACTAAAATTAATCAATCAATTAATTACGTAGAATGTCATGACAATGCGACATGTTTTGATAAATTAGCTATTTCTAATCATGATGAAGATGAACATACACGTAAAAGACGTTTAAAAATGATGCTAGCAGCGACTGTTTTAGCACAAGGTATACCATTTATTCATAGTGGTCAGGAATTCTTTAGGACAAAGTCAGGTCTAGAGAATACTTATAATGCAGGAGATCATGTTAATGCGTTAGATTGGAATAGAAAAGATATGGAAAATGAAGCTGTTCAATTTACACAACTCATCTTACGTATAAGAAAAAATAATCCTTGCTTTAGATATGATAATTATGATATGATACGCAAAAATGTTCATACGGAAAATATTAATCATCGTATGATTAAATATAGTTTGCATCAAGATGAAGGAGAATATAAAGATATTATTGTATTCTTTAATGCTTCTAAAGATAATATTGATGTTGAACTTGAGAAAGATTATCATATATTATATCATAGTGATAAAGAAAAGATATTAGATAACCATTTATTAATTACTGGAGTAAGTGTGGTTATTGTAGCAAGATAGGAGTTTTTATGAAATTAATTGTTGGATTAGGAAATCCTGGTAAAGAATACGACAATACAAGGCATAATGTAGGTTTTATGGTGATGGATGCTTTGTCTAAAGAGTTTTCTGTGGATATTCATATTAAGAAGTTTAAGGGTGAATATGTAAAATTTAAATATAAAGGTGAAGATATTATCTTTTTAAAACCAATGACTTATATGAATAATTCAGGAGAATCTATTATTCAATGTATGCATTTCTTTAAAATCGATATCAATGATTTATTGGTCATTTATGATGATTTAGATATGCCTGTGGGTAAGTTACGTTTAAGAGAGAGCGGTGGTTCTGGAGGTCATAATGGTATTAAAAGTATTATTGCTCAAACTGGTACTCAAAATTTTAAACGTATTCGTATTGGTATTGAAAAAGATAAGCGTATCGATACTATTGATTATGTCTTAGGAAAATTTACGCCTTTACAACAACCTTTTATTGATGAAGGAGTGAATAAGGCAGTAGGAGCAATTAAAGTTTATTTAGATAAAGGTTTTAATGCTGCTATGAATAGCTATAACTAGGAGGTTTTATGAAGAAGATTATTCAAGTTATAAAAAATAATCCTGCTTATAAAGCTATGCTTAAAGGCAAAGGTGAAATTGTTGTCATGCACGCTAGCGATGAGGCTATCCTCATTGCTAGTGCTTTTTTGACGTTACCACGTACCATGCTGATTGTTAAGGATAGTCTTTATCAAGCACAAATATTATATGGACAACTACAGGAATTACTCAACAATCAAGTATTATTCTTTCCTAGTGATGAATCATTACGTGTTGAAGCTTTAGCGGCTTCAGGAGAAATTATGGGTGAAAGAATTAGTACTTTATATGAACTAACTCAGAATCAGCCTAAAGTTGTTATTTGTCATACACATTCATTGATTCGTTATATTCCTAGTAAAGAAATATATATCAATCATGTTATTCATTTAAAAACAGGGGATATTATTGATCCTCTTGCTTTACGAGAAAAACTTTATCAAAGTGGTTATAAAACCATGCAACGTGTTGATGAACCTTTTTATTTTTCTAAACGTGGTGGTGTTATTGATGTTTATTCTATTCAATATGATCATCCAATACGTATAGAATTCTTTGATGATGAAATTGAAAGTATTCGTTTTTATGATCGTAATACCCAACGTTCATTAGAACATATAGATGAAGTCACTATTCTTCCTGCCACTGATATTTTATATCCTGATAATGAAGTTAATAATGTTATTGAACAAATAGAAGAATTAGAAAATAATACAGATTGTGTTGGTTTTGAAGAAAATTTAGAAGAAGAAATATCATTAGATATTGAATCTTTAAAAAGTCATGATGGCAATAACCGTTTATACCAATATATGGGCTTATTTTCTACTTCTACCAATTTACTTCATTACTTTAATCAACCATTAATCATTACATCTAGTGAAGAAAAAATAAAAGATATCTATAAACGCTATGTTGAAGAAACATTCTATTATCATCTAGAACTTCAAAGTATGGGAAGAATGGTTAAGGGATTACGTTTATATGTTGATGTCCAACCCCTTATTCAAAAACATTCTATAGATTTTATAGATTTAAAAACAAAAGAAAATCAAATTACTTTCGCAACCAGTGAAGTTAGTTTACCATTGGTTAACGAAAAACAATTAGCAAATGATATTCTAGCATTATCAAGAAACAATAAAATACTCATGTGTTTAGCGGATAATCATCAAATTGAAAGAATGATAGAACTATTAGAGAACTATCAAATATCTTATACTTTGGTCGCTAATGATGATACTATTTATAATGGTATTAATATTTATTTGGGGCATCTTAAAACAGGTATTGATTTTTATGAAGAACATGTTGTATTACTTACAGAAACGGAATTATTTAAGATTCATTCCCGTCCTAAGAAAGGTTATATCAAATATCGTGATGCAAAAATTATTAATGATTATAATGA
>JAJQGQ010000119.1 GCA_021200395.1 Erysipelotrichaceae bacterium | reverse complement strand
ATATTAGATTTAGTCAATAAAAATTTCTTATCTATCGAACAAAATGGAAATTTTGAAGATATCTATTTAAAGGAGCTGACATAATTGGAACATGATGAAATACTAAGTGTTATTGAAGGGATGCTTTTTTTATCAGGAGATGAAGGTTTAACTCTTAAACAAGTATCATCTATTTTGAATATAAAAAAGATAGAAGCAACAAATTATTTAGATGAATTAGGTCAAATTATTAATGAAAGAAAAATCAAAGGATATGAATTAGTTAACTATGGAGGTGTCTATAAACTTGTTACTTTATCTAAGTATCATGATATCTATACCAAAATGGTAGAACAAAACGAAAAAAGCTTATCCAATGCGGCTTTAGAAACATTAGCTATTATTGCTTATAATCAACCTGTTACGCGCTTACGTGTGGAAGAAATAAGAGGTGTTGGTAGTGATGCTATGATTAGAAAATTGGTTGCAAAAGCCTTAATTAAAGAAGTAGGGCGTGAAGATACCCCTGGTAAACCTATTTTATATGGTGTCACTGATCAATTTATGGATGCCTTTTCTTTAACTACTTTAGACGAATTACCACAATTAGAAGAAATGGCTAATGAATTTGATGAAGATGATATTTTTAACACAAAGTATAGCGAAGAGCCTTGACGAGAAGGCTCTTTTTTGTCATAATAAGTTAGTTTTAGCTAACAGAAAGGAGAATAAGATGTTTGATAAAAGACTTATTCAAGAATTATCAGATGCATTGCCTTATATTATAAAACAAGTTTGTTGTCAATGGTTCAGTCTTATATGTAATATGATATTAACATTAAGTCTATGCTATATGTTTGTATCATTTATCAATCATACGCTTATATTAGAACAAATAATGAGAATCATGATCTTGTTATGTATAACATTTATAATAAGAGGTATTTGTTTAAAAAGACAAAGTCATTATGCTTACTTATCCGCTAGTCAAACAAAAAGAACATTACGTACGAGGCTTTTTGATAAAATTATGGTTATTGGATCACATTATCAGGACTATGTCGCTACCAGTGAACTGGTACAATTATCAGTAGAAGGTATCAATCAATTAGAAACTTATGTATCACTTTATTTGCCTCAATTATTTTATAGTGTTTTAGCCCCTGTTACTTTATTTATAGTAACACTGTTTTTTGATATACGTTGTGCTATTGTCTTGCTGATATTTGTACCATTGATACCTATTAGTATTGTTTTGGTACAAAAGTTTGCTAAAAAACTATTGGCTAAATACTGGACAAGTTATACGACTCTAGGAGATGGTTTCTTAGAAAATCTACAAGGCCTTACAACTTTAAAAATATATGGTAGTGATGCTTATAAGCAACAACAAATGAATATCGAGGCAGAGAACTTTAGAAAGGTGACGATGCGTGTTCTTATTATGCAACTTAATAGTATTAGTGTTATGGATATAGTGGCTTATGGTGGGGCTGCTATTGGCAGTTTTTTTGCTTTGTTAGGATACTATGAAGGTTCTATTTCTTTGTTTGGTTCTATGTTTATTATTATGATGTCATTTGAATATTTTATTCCGATGCGTCAATTAGGTAGCTATTTTCATGTTGCGATGAATGGTATGGCTGCTAGTGAAAAGATATTTAAGCTTATAGATATTGAAATAGATGATCATGCTCATCATAAATTAAAAGAAGAACCTATGACAATAGATATACAACATTTAGATTTTTCCTATGATAATGATAGACAAATACTAAAAGATATCTCTTTATCCATTACCAAAGGTTTTACTGGTATTGTTGGCGAAAGTGGTTCGGGAAAGAGTACCCTCGCAAAGTTGATTATGGGTTATTATCAAAGTAGGAATCTATATATTCAAAATATTGAAAGAAATCAATTAGATGATTGTGATTTTATGCAACATTTTGTCTATGTAACACATGATCCTATGATTTTTAAAGGAAAACTTAGAGATAATTTGGATTGTTTAAACCAATATAGTGATGATATGTTATGGGAAGCATTAGAAAAAGTAAAATTAGCAGGTTATTTTCAAAATCAACAAGGTTTAAGTAGTGAAATATTAGAGTCAGGTAATAATTTAAGTGGTGGTCAAAAACAACGTATCAATCTTGCCCGTGCTTTATTATATAATGGTGATGTTTATATATTTGATGAGGCTACAAGTAATATTGATGTTGAATCAGAAGAAGCTATTTTAGCCGTTATCAATAAAATGGTAGAATCTAAAAAAGTTATTCTTATTACACATCGTTTAAGTTCAGTCAAACAATGTGATGAAATATTTGTATTAGATAAGGGAAGACTAGTTGAATCAGGTAATCATGCAAGTTTACGTCAACTTCATGGCTTATATGATCAATTATTTAAACAACAAGAAGCACTGGAGGTATATCAATCATGAAATTATCAGGTTTTCAAGTGATGAAAAGACTCATTATTTTAGTTAAACCTTTAATGCCTATTATGTTAGTGGCTATTATGATGGGTGTTTTAGGTTTTATATGTGCGATTGGTATTCCTATTGTGGCAATGCATGGATTATTATGTATATCATCAATATCTATGACACATATATTGATTATTTTAGTTGTTTTAGCTTTACTTAGAGGTGTTCTTCATTATATTGAACAAGCTTGTAATCATTATATCGCTTTTAAGTTATTAGCTATTATTAGAGATCATGTTTATACAGCATTAAGACGTTTAGCGCCTGCAAAATTAGATGGTAAGGATAAAGGTGACCTGATTTCATTGATTACTAATGACATCGAACTCTTAGAAGTTTTTTATGCTCATACTATTTCACCTTGTATGATAGCGATTATTATGGCAATTATCTTATTAAGCTTATTTGCTTATATGAATATCTATGCAATGATTATTGCTTTTATAGCTTATTTTACCATGGGTATTGTGATACCCTATATCGTTAGTATGATGGGTTCAGATATCGGCCAACAAAATCGTGATGCTATAGGTCATATGAGTAGTTTCTTATTAGAAACTTATCGTGGTTTGACAACATTGTTTCAATATCATCTAGGTGATAAACGCAAAGCGGACATGCTTTATTTAAGTGATGATATTGATGATTTAGCATTAAAAATGAAAAATATAGAAGGATATCAAAATATTGCTTCGCAAATTTTGATATCATTATCTGTGTGTATCATGTTTATTGTGATGTTTATACAATATCAAAATGGTTCTACTGGTGTTTATGAAGTCATTATGTGTAGCGTGTTGATGGCTTCTAGTTTTGGACCTTTTACAGCTTTATCGCAGTTGTCTAATAATTTATTATCAACAATTAGTAGTGGACGACGTGTTATTGCGATTTTAGATGAAGAAGAATTGATTCATGAAGTTAAAGATCAAGATGTCACATTATTTAATGATATACAAGTGAATCATGTTGATTTTAAATATGATAATGAAATGATATTAAATGATATTGATATCACTTTACCAAAAGGCAAGACAACAGGTATTATTGGTAAAAGTGGCAGTGGAAAATCAACATTACTGAAATTATTAATGCGTTTTTATGATCCCGTAAAAGGATATATTTGTATTGATGAAACAGATATCAAAAAGATTAATACAACTGATATGCGTGATATGTTTGCTTATGTTACTCAGGAAACGGTTTTATTTCATGATACGATTGAAAATAATCTTAAAATTGCCAAATTAGATGCCACCCATGAAGATATTGTATCCGCTTGTCAAAAAGCCAGTATCCATGATTTTATTATGAGTTTACCTAAAGGCTATCAAAGTAATGTAAGTGAATTAGGGGCATCGTTATCAGGTGGTGAAAGACAGCGTTTAGGTTTAGCGAGAGCTTTTTTATCAGATAAGCCTTGTATATTATTGGATGAACCAACGAGTAATTTAGATGTTTTAAATGAAGCAATTATCTTACATTCATTAGAAAAAGAAACTGATAAAACGATTATTCTTGTATCACATCGTTCTTCAACAATGAAAATTGCTGATCAAATCATCTCAATGGATCAAGGAAGAGTATCTTAATGAATTTAGAAAAGACAAAGAAAAATAAAAGTCGTATCACTTATGATTCATTCATATTGTCGAAAACATATAGATTTTGATGAAAAAGAGATCACTACTTATGCTATCAAACGCATCCAACGTTATCTTATGATGTAAGAAAAAACATTTTCTTTAAATGTCAGATACATTGCTATGATTCTATTTATCACTAACAAATAAAAAAATTATGTGGTGCTCTGGTTCCTGTATGATGTTTTATCATCCAGTATTAGCCATCAAACATATGTTGGTAAAATAAAAAGATGTCGTTTTGACATCTTTTTTTGGTTTAACCTACAACTGTTACATTAGCAGCTTGTGGTCCTCTGTCACTTTCAACAACTTCGAATTCAACAGTTTGACCTTCTTCTAAAGTTTTGTACCCACTGGCGTTAATTGCGCTAAAATGAACAAAGATATCTCTTGTTTCACCTTCAAGCGTGATGAATCCATAACCTTTATCGGCTTTAAACCATTTTACTTTACCTGTACTCATTGAAGTACCTCCCCTTTAATAATTCGCAATAAACCAGTACGTATTCACTTTTAAGTTACGGTGCTATGTTCATTTGCCTGAAAATATTATATCACTTAATTAAATTTCATACAAGTTAATGTTGACAAGTATCTTTATTTGGGTAAGATAAATAAGAAAAGGTGTGAAAAGTGTGGAAAACAAGTTTAATTCTTTATTAAAAAATTATGCAAAATTAATTGTTAGACAAGGTGTTAATTTACAACCTCAACAGGAACTGGTTATTAGTGGTTCCATTGAATGTTATGAATTAATGAGAGAAATAACGAAAGAAGCTTATAATATCGGAGCAAAGGATGTTATTGTGTTTTATAGTGATGAAGAAGTATCTAGGCTCCGTTATCTTAATTGTGATTTAAAGCATTTTGATCATGTTCCTGAGTATATTGTTGCTTTAAGAAATGAATATGCTAAAAGACATGCGGCAGTCATTACTATTTCAAGTGAAAATCCTGAAGCGATGAAAGATGTTGATCCAATGAAGATGCAAGCTTATCAAAAAGCGAGTCATCTTGCTTGTAAGTTGTTTTATGATCATTTGGATTTAGGCATTGATCGCTGGTGTATTGCTGGTGCGCCAAGTATAGGATGGGCCAACAAGGTTTTCCCTGATATGAGTGATAAAGAGGCTATAAAGGCGTTGTGGCAAGCTATTTTTAAGGTTTGTCGATGTTATGAGGATGATGTGGTTGCAGCCTGGAATGAACATCGTCATTCTTTTGAAAGACGTGTGAAAATACTTAATGATAAGAAGATAAAGTCTCTTCATTATCAAAATAGTTTAGGGACTGATTTGATTGTGGGGATGAATCAGGATTATTTGTTTGCTGGTGGTGGTAGTTATACGAATGATGGTATTTATTCTTTTCCTAATATACCTACTGAAGAAATTTTTACTTCACCAAATAAAGATGATGTCAATGGAATTGTCTATAATTCTTTACCATTGAATTATAATGGTCATTTAATTGATGATTTTTCTATAACTTTTAAAGATGGTCGTATTGTAGATTATGAGGCTAAAGTTGGCTATGAAGTATTGAAGAGTATTATTGAAACGGATGAAGGAAGTCATTATTTAGGGGAAGTTGCTTTTGTTCCTTATGATTCACCAATTAGAAATACAGGTATTTTATTTTATAATACATTGTTTGATGAGAATGCCTCATGTCATGTGGCAATTGGTAAAGGTTTTAGTGAATGTATGAAAAATGGATTATCTATGAATAAGGAAGAATTATATATAAAGGGTATTAATGATTCTTTAACTCATGTGGATTTTATGATTGGAACAAAAGATTTATCCATTATTGCAACATTAGAAAATGGTGAAGAATTTATCATATTTAAAGATGGCAATTATGCTTTTTAGAGGAGAGAGTTATGACAAATTTTGTAGAAGAAGTGAAAAAGAGAAGAACTTTTGCGATTATATCCCATCCTGATGCTGGTAAAACAACATTAACAGAAAAGTTTCTTTTATATGGTGGTGCTATTCAAGAAGCTGGGATGGTTAAAGGTAAAAAACAATCTAGGCATGCTGTTAGTGACTGGATGGAAATAGAAAAACAAAGAGGAATTTCGGTGACATCTTCTGTTTTGCAATTTCATTATAATGATTATTGCATCAATATATTAGATACACCAGGCCATCAGGATTTCTCTGAAGATACATATCGTACTTTAATGGCAGCAGATAGTGCGGTTATGGTAATTGATGGTTCTAAAGGGGTAGAAGATCAAACTCGTAAATTGTTTAAGGTTTGTGCCATGCGTCATATTCCGATTTTTACTTTTATTAATAAAATGGACCGTGAAGCAAAAGATCCTTATGAATTAATGGAAGAAATCGAACAGGAATTAGGTGTTGAAACTTGTGCTGTCAACTGGCCTATTGGTAGTGGTAAAGAATTTAAAGGTGTTTATGAACGTGAGGCTAAGCAGGTGATTCGTTTTATTCCAGTTCAAGGTGGAAAAAAAGAAGTAGAGACAGAGATTTGTGATGGCCATGATGAAAGTTTAATAGATGTTTTTGGTGAGGATTTATATCAACAATTGCAGGATGATATTGAATTATTAGATGGTGCAGGAGCCGAATTTGATTTAGAGCGTGTACAAAACGGAGAACTTTCTCCAGTATGTTTCGGTTCTGCACTCACAAATTTTGGTGTCGAACCATTTTTGAAACATTTCTTAAATATGTCAACCACACCATTAGCACGTCATAGTAATATTGGTGACATTGATCCTTTTAGTGAAGATTTCAGTGCGTTTGTCTTTAAGATTCAAGCTAATATGAATAAAGCCCATCGTGATCGAATGGCTTTTATGCGTATTTGTTCAGGTACATTTAAAAAAGGTATGGAAGTTTATCATTATCAAGGTAAAAAGAAAATTAAGCTGAATCAATCGAAATCTATTATGGCGGAAAATAGGGAAGAGGTAGAGGAAGCTTATAGTGGTGATATCATTGGTGTATTTGATCCAGGAATCTTTTCTATTGGTGATACTTTATGCACAGCTAAAAATAAGTTTGCCTATGAAGGTATACCTACTTTTGCACCCGAACATTTTGCTATGATTCGCAATAAAGATACCATGAAACGTAAACAATTTGTCAAAGGTGTGGAACAAATTGCTCAAGAAGGAGCCATTCAAATCTTCACTGAGCTCGGTGGTGGCATGGAAGAAATTATTGTTGGTGTTGTTGGCGTTTTACAATTTGAAGTATTATCTTATCGTTTAAAGAATGAATATAATGTGGATATTATTTCTACACCATTGCCTTATCAATTTATTCGTTGGATAAAAAATGATGATGTTGATCTTAATAAATTAAATCTTTCTTCTGATACTAAAAAGGTTCAAGATTTAAAAGGACAATATTTGTTATTATTTGCGAATGAATGGGCTGTTAGATGGGCAAATGAAAAAAATAAAGACCTTATTTTAGCTGAATTTTCCAATAACTAAAAAATGATGAAATATTTGCTTATTTATGTTACAATATATATATTATTGAAGAAGGGGATTATTTATGGATCAAATCAAGGAATATATTAATCAAATAGGCATCAGAAATATTGCTTTAGCTGGTATGGTTTTAGCACTCATTATTATTATTTATATTGTTCAAAGAGCGATGCGTCTTAGAAAATATCGTGCACTCATTGTTGAATATGAAAATCGTATGAATGCTATTAAATCTTTACCATTACAATATCGTTTAGGTAGGGTTCAAAGTATTTCTAAGAATATGAAGGATATTGTCCCTTTATATGAAGAATATACTGAAGAATATGAAAGAATTAGTAATTTTCAAAAGAATGAATTAGCTATTTTGATGAATGAAGTAGATGAACAACTCTTTTATAGTAAACTAAGAAAAATATCATCTAAGATGAAACAACTCAATGAAATGTTAGATACATATGAAAAAGATTCAAAAGATTTATTAGCTCATATAGAAGAAATTACAGAAATAGAAAATGTCCAAAGAGTTGAAATTATTCGTGTTAAAGAAAACTATCGTCGTCTTATTGATCGCTATGAAACAATACG
>JAJQGQ010000117.1 GCA_021200395.1 Erysipelotrichaceae bacterium | reverse complement strand
AATCTTTCTAGTGTTCTACGTATAATATATAATTTTTAGGGAATTTAGGTTATATGTCCTTTTTTGAATGATATTTATACTGTACAGGAATATCTATTAAATCAAAGCGATATCGTTGTCATGGAAACAAAAGATTATATAAAGAATCCTAAACCTAATGGATATCGAAGTTTACATATGATTATTTTAGTAGATGTATCATTTTCAGATACGCATCGCAAAATACCTGTAGAGGTACAAATTAGAACAATTGCCATGGATTCATGGGCTTCATTAGAACATCAAATCAACTACAAAAAAGAAAATCATCATGTTACTGATGATATGAAAGCCCAATTAAAACAATGTGCAGAAATATCATGGAAAAATGATCTGGTTATGCAAAATTTATTAGATCAGGTAGAGTAAAAGCTGGTATTATTTGCCAGCCTTTCTTTTTGCAATAATATCACTTATATCAAATGGTACTTCATCTATTTCTTTTTCATAAACATTGATAAATGGTACATCTTCTACTGTTCGAAGTGGGAACTCTAATATCGATAGCATCAAATACCTTGGTAAGAGCATTATCTACTATAAGTTCATACCCTTGTTTCATCTAAACGTTGGAAATATCCACCATAATATTCTTCTAATGACATATAATACCTCCAAGACAATATTATTATAAACATCTAACTTTAAACGAACTTAAAAACGCACATAAGTGCGTTATTTTAATACATATTTAGCATTTCTTCCTTTCCCAACCAATTCCAAAATACCTTTTTTATGCAACTTCTGCAACAAGCGATAAGATTGACTATCATTTAATTCAAAAAGATTAGAAACGTGGCTTCTTGTAATATAACCTTGTTGTTGAGTAACTTCAATAATAATATCATTAAACTCTGATCTATCAATTCTTTTATCCTTAATATATAAATTATTATTATTTTCCGTTTTATATACTTTTGAATTTAATATATATCCTCTACCAGATGTTTCAATCAAGCCAAGATCTAATAGTTTATCAATATTAGCTTGTACTCTATTTTCATTAATGTGTAATTCATCTACAAATTCTTTTAAAGTTATTTTATGATTGCGTAGCATTGATAATATCATTAATGAATAAATAGGCAAAATACGATTCGACTCATGTTCATTTTGAGATATCATACGCGTAAAAGCATAATCAGCTTTAGAGCGTTGTATAAATAATTTAACATAGCTGGAATTTGATTCACTATAATCTGGTAGTGGTCGTCCGTATACAAGCGATCCCTCATAAATACTATCAATACCTCTTCCCGTTTTTTCAGCTAGTCCAATTCTTTTAAGAGCATCTGCCAACAATTGATTTCGACCATGTGGTTCAACTGTTAATAAATTATCTAAATTCACTCCATCAATAAAACTACCTGGGCTACTTATTGTTAAACCCTCATCTTCAATTGCTATACGAATAGATTGTAATATACTGTAATCTCTGTGAGAAAATGCATTAATGATTCCTTCTCGAAACGCATTTTGAGAGAACTCGGGAATAGGTATACGATACATTCCGTACAATATTTCATCTTCAGTATTTAATATTTGAAAATGATTCTCAATAATTTCATAGGTAGCTAATAAAGATTTCGTTATTGTTTCATTAGTTTTTATTTTTGTACCTTCAAGCACCTGGAAACTTGTTTTCGCTGAAGGTACGAATTGTTGTATTTTTTCTTCTTTACCAATGAGTAACATACCTGTTACAGTTGGATATAATATACCATTATCTTCTTTGACTAATCCTAAAGCTTTGTCAAGCTCTTCATCAGTTAAAGATAATAATGATTGTTCCCCATTTCTCATTTTTATTGTATTACGCAATCGTATTCGCTCTACAAAATCCAAATCATCTAAAGTTGCTTCTTTTAAAATTTGTGCCGAATAATCTAATGCACCTAATTCAGATAAACGTACAGATATTTCATAAGGATACATCGGAATATTTTCGGGTGTTTTATCAACTTTAAGGCGACGTCTCAATAATTTTCCATCAGATGTTGATACAATAGTTCGACTCATTGGAACTTCAATACTTAATATTACTTTATCATCAATATCTAATAATTCTGCTCTTACAAGTATTGATGGTACAGTTTTATTAGCTATTAGTGCAGCAACTCCAATCTCATCTCTATGTTTTGGATGAACACCAGTCACTGTACCATCATCCTCAACCCCTAAATATAAATACCCGCCTTTAGTATTTGTCATTGCTACAATGGTTTCAATTAAATCTTTATCTTTTAACATTTTCAAATCGCTTTTAAATTCAATTGTTAATGTTTCTTTTTTTGGAATTGTTCTCATGATATTCACCTCTAAAAGCATTATAACACAATGCGTGTTTTTATTCAAACTATTTAAACACACGCGTTGTGTTTATTAGTTTTCTTTAATTGTATATTAATGGTTCTTTGATCATTAGAATATTTAAAAACATTATCTATAATAAGATTGATCATGTTTTGATCACCTTTATTGATATTCTAACATATAAAGCTTAAATGAACTTAAAAATATTCTACTTCTTTTTATATGTTTATGCTAAAATGTGATAAAGGGGACTGATTTTATGAAAAGAACTGATGAATTATATCAAACTTATATTGATATTTTAGAAGAAGAACTCATTCCTGCAATGGGATGTACTGAACCAATTGCGATTGCTTATGCAAGTGCTAAAGCTAGAGAAGTATTAGGAGAAATACCTGATAAAGTGATTATTGGGGCAAGTGGTAGTATTATTAAAAA
This sequence comes from Erysipelotrichaceae bacterium, assembly GCA_021200395.1. Lineage (GTDB taxonomy): Bacteria > Bacillota_I > Bacilli_A > Erysipelotrichales > Coprobacillaceae > JAJQDJ01. The sequence goes on along the minus strand of JAJQGQ010000117.1, from coordinate 5,446 downwards.
TGTGAAAAGTGTGATTGTTCCTAATACTGAACATTTAAAAGGAATACCTGCTAGTGCTGTTGCAGGTATTATTGGTGGAGATGCTTCTAAGAAGTTAGAAGTTATAGCAGATGTATCACATGAACAAATTATACAAATGAAAGAATATTTAGATAATACTGATATTCAAGTAGAATATATTGATGAAGATTTGATTTTTGATATTGTTGTTAAGGTGTATAAAGATAATAATGAGGCCATAGTTAGGATTGTTGATTTTCATACAAATATTGTTCATATTGAAAAAAATGGTGAAGTTTTATTAGATAAACCAGTTTCTACCGATGATAATCATAGTGATATGAGAGAGAAATTGAATATGAAAGATATTTGGGAGTTTATCAATATGGTTGATATCGATGATATTAAAGAAGTTTTAGATAAACAAATCAATTATAATATGACTATTTCTAATGAAGTAATCAATAATGATTATGGTGCTAATATTGGTAAAGTTTTATTAGCTGCTTATGGTGATGATGTTAAAACCAAAGCGAAAGCCATGGCTGCTGCAGGTAGTGATGCGAGGATGAATGGTTGTGAGTTACCAGTCGTAATTAATTCAGGTAGTGGTAATCAAGGTATTACATGTTCTGTGCCTGTCATTGTATATGCTAAGGAATTAGGTGTGGATGATGAAAAGCTTTATCGTGCTTTAGCCTTATCAAATTTAGTAGCTATACATCAAAAAACTGGCATTGGACGATTATCAGCTTATTGTGGTGCTGTTAGTGCTGGGGCGGCGGCTGGAGCAGGTATTAGCTATCTTAGTGGTGGAAGCTATAAAGATATGACACATACAGTGGTTAATGCATTAGCGATTACTTCAGGCATGATTTGTGATGGTGCTAAAGCATCTTGTGCTGCTAAGATAGCTTCATCTGTTGATGCAGGTATTTTAGGTTATGAAATGTATAAACATGGCCAACAATTCTATGGTGGTGATGGTATTGTGACAAAGGGCATAGAAAATACCATACACAATGTAGGTAGACTAGGCAAAGATGGTATGAAAGAGACAAATAAAGAAATTATTAAAATCATGGTGGAATAATTTAATGAATTTTTTCTTTAATACACAAGAAGATTTAGAAATATTAAGCAAAGATTTTTGGATTTCCTTTGCCTATAACTCTAACAAAATAGAAAATTCTCAAACAAATTATCATCATACAAGAGATATTTTTGAAAACGGTACTGTTGTATCTTACACTGGTGATCTAAAAACGTTATTTGAAATATCTAATCAAAAAGATTGTTATCAATTCTTACTTTCTAAAATTATCAATAAGGAACCTTTATCCATATCACTCATTCATAAAATTCATTATAATCTTACAAAAGGGACATATGATGAAATAAGATACAATAAAAATCAAGAAAGACCAGGTACATTTAAAAAACATGATTATGTTGTGGGTATTCACGAAATAGGATCAAAGCCCAAAAATGTCGAAGAAGACATAACTGAGCTTATTAATGAAATTAATGAATATAAAGGAAATAACTATATGATGGTTGTAGCCTATTTCCATGCTGTGTTTGAATGTATTCATCCTTATGCTGATGGTAATGGAAGAGTAGGTCAAACACTTATTAATTATTATTTGTTGATTCATAATATAGCTCCATTAATTATTTATGATGAAGCTAAACAATTGTATTAAAAATATGAAATTGAAGAAAATCTAGAACCTCTAAAAGCTTTCCTAGAATATGAGCAAGAAAAAACGTGGTCTCATCAAAATTTTCATCATTCTAAAAACCTCAATGAATACTAAAAAAGCCAGGATTCATGGCTTTTTTAAATAACACTTAGTTTTTGCCATTTCTTAGAACGATAACGGAAATAGAAAATAATACCTCTAATGCTCCAATCCATACACATAGCAATAGCTATACCAATCACACCCATATTAAAGTATATACCCAATATTAATGATAATACCAATCGTCCACCAACTGTTGAAGCAATAGAGACAATCATCGTAAATTTAACATCTCCAGTTGCTCGCAAACCATTACTAAGCGGTCCTGAAAATGGGAAAACAATGGAATTAAAGATATTATGAATAGCAACCAATATAATAACCAAATGAATCGTTTCATCTGCCAAAGAATAAAAACTCATAATGAGTGGCATTGAAACAAACACTAAGGCATTCCATACAATTGATATAACTAACGTCCATCTCATCAACTTCTTAAAATAATAATCTGCTTGATTCACATCACCTGAACCCATACATTGTCCTATAACAGTAATATACACAGGACCCATGGCTGAGCCAACCAATGCTGCCAAAGACCAAATACTTTGAGCTACCCCATTAGCAGCAATCTGATAGGTTCCAAACAATGCTACAACACTACTTAAAGCCACTTTCACTAATTGAAAAATTCCATTTTCTAAGCCATTAGGAATGGCAATATTGAGTATTCTCTTTAATTGAGGAGCATTCCACTTCAATATATATTTCTTTTCATAATGAGCATCTAATGTCCTATTAAAACATAATACTGTAATAACAACAGCAGAAAACACTCTAGCAATCAATGAAGGATAAGCGACACCTGCTGCACCTGCATGCAATACAAATACACCAATACAATTACCTATGACATTAATAATATTAGATACAATTGAAATATACATAGTTGTACTTGTTTTACCCATACTACGATACATCGCAGCCCCTGCATTATAAATAGCCAAAGCTGGATAAGAATAAGCTGAGATACGTAAATATGTAACACAAGCTTGCATAACAGCATCTTCAACTTGTCCAAATAACAACCTTAATAACCACTTATTAAGAATCAATACTATAATCATCAAACCAATAGAAAATACTGTTGAAAACATCAACAATTGACTCGAAGAATCAATCGAATTATCATAATCCTTTCTACCTATATATTGACTAATCACAACTGCTCCACCAGATGCTAAAGCAGTAAACAAGTATATAAAAATTGTATTAAAACTATTTACAAGCGATACTCCTGATACCGCTGCCTCACTTACATAACTAATAACAATTGTATCAATAATACCTACAAGCATTACTAGTAATTGTTCCAAAAATAATGGCACAATCATATCTCTTAAATCCTTATTAGAAAACATAAAGAACTCCCCCCTTTCATATACATTTTAAGAGAGTTCTTTCATCATGTCCAATGCTTAGTTTTAATCAATAATTATGCTTTTTTTTGAATACTTCATTTAATACATGTTTCACATTATAAGTGGCAAAATCTGTATCATCAATAACCATTACCTTATTTCCATACTTTTCTTTAAGTTCACTATATTTATAAGCAATCTGTGGTGCTAACAAGACAATATCATATTGATGAATGACACTATCTAAATTCATATAACTGATAGCATCAACATGTATGTTATGCTTTGATTCTTTTAAAGCATCATTCATTAAACTAGCAAAATAAGATGTTGTAATACCTGCACTACAACTTAATAATATATTCATATCTTTACTATCATTAACGAGTTGTTGTTCTTCTTTATGAGGATCTTTAAGATAACTTAAGAATGTTTGAATATGTTTAACTGTGTTTTTAATATTCTTCATTTCAAAATGAAGATAATATACATTATCATGTGTATCTTTATCATTAATTGATAGTTCAAGAATATTGTTTTGATGGAAATCAATCGTAGCATTCAATTGATTGTTCGAAAACTTGATTTCTTGTCCATTATCAGCATCTACATGATTGTTAAGTATCATCCATTTATAAATAATTGACGGTACTAGTTGTTGATAAAATTCATCCATAATATTATCCTCCTTACAATGCTATAGTATTAAATATTCTAAAAAAAAGTAATATCTATCCAATAAATTAAAATAATTTTAACAAAAAGTTCCTTACAAAATCCCAATTTTTGAAAAATTCATTCACAAATATCTATTTTCATTTCAATATAATCCATGTATAATAAATATATGAGGGTTAAAGGAGAGATTAATTATGGAAATGGCAATATTATTAATAGAACAAATTGTAGAATTATTTATTATGTTATTATGTGGATTATTTTTAGTAAAAACAAATTTATTAAAAGAAAGAGATAGTCAAACATTATCAACATTATTGTTATATATCGCAGCTCCTTGTGCTATTATTAATGCTTTTGCAGTAGAAATGAATCAAGAAACTTTAATTGGTTTGGGTATTGCATTTTTAGGCGCTATTATTGTTCATATTATTCTTATTCCTGCATCTAGAATGATATCTAAAATTTTTCATTTTAATGAAATTGAAGAAGCTACTTTAGTTTATTCTAATTCTGGTAATTTAATTATCCCTTTAGTTACTTCTATATTAGGAAGCGAATGGGTTTTATATACGAGTGGTTATATGATGGTTCAAACTTTTTTGATTTGGACTCATGGTAAAAGCTTGATATGTAATAAGAAAGAAATGAGTTTTAAGAATATTTTTATGAATGTAGGGGTTGTTTCTATTTTGATTGGTTTGGTTATCTTTATATTCCAGATTCCTTTACCAAATTTAGTAACTGAAACAGTCTCTAAAATTAGTGCTATGATGGGACCTTTAGCCATGATTATTATTGGTATGCTTATTGGTAAAACAGATATTAGAAAGGTTTTTGTGAATAAGAGAATGTATTTGGTATCATTCTTTAGACTGATTGTTTTACCTCTTATTTGTATTATTGTATTTAAAATACTAAACTTAAGCGCTTTAAGTAGTAATGCTTATCAAATTCTTATGATTACAACACTTGCAACATGTGCTCCAGCAGCCGCTATGGTAACTCAATTTGCCCAGTTATATCATCGTGATCAAAGATATGCAAGTTTATTAAATATTATGACAGTATTATTTAGTATTGTAACTATGCCACTCATGATTATGATATATCAAATACTATAAAGGATGAAACACAATGTTTCATCCTTTTATAATAACATATCTAAATATATTTCAAGCGTCTCTTGGCAATGAATGATTTCTGCCATTTTATAAAGTTTTTCTAGATCACATTCAGGATCTTTTAGATAAGCTTTTAAAACAGCTTTAATCATTTTTTTATCAATATTTTTTCTATCATGGATAATATCACAAATCGTTCTTTCTTTATTATATATTTTAAAAGAATTAATATCATCTTTTATTTCTATAGTTCCTATTTTATATTTTTCTTTAGTAAGATAATGAAATCTAAAAGGTGGATGCTTATAGTTACTACGAAAATTACTACCCTGAGGAACAGCAATATCCATCTCTTTAGGCTTCTTTATATAGCCAAAATAAGCAGCTGCTGACAATAAACACATTGTGCCATCATAGATAAATAATGGAATATAGTTATAATCATGAATCCTGCCCTTATAATTGACATTCTGAT
>JAJQGQ010000312.1 GCA_021200395.1 Erysipelotrichaceae bacterium | reverse complement strand
ACCCCATAAATTTTGAGTGCCTATCGATTTCCCAAGTTATTTGAGAACATCTTTTCTTTCCAATAAATATGTTAAAAATAGGATAAAATCATCTAAAATATAAATAGGTAAATCACAAAATTTCTTTCCTGTTTTTCAAAATAAGCTAAAAAATGTTTATATTTTGTGAAAATATATGATAGATAATCTTTATTATCATAAAAAAATTTGATATAATGATGTCTGTATAAGAGGAGGAAGTATACCGATGGACTTAAAAGAGTATATTGCTGATATTCCAGATTTTCCAAGTGAAGGGGTATTATTTAGAGATGTGACACCTTTACTTGCTGATAAGGATGCTTACAAAGAATCTATTCGTTTATTAGCTGATTTTGCTAAAGATAAGAATGTAGATGTTGTAGCTGGGCCTGAAGCAAGAGGATTTTTATTTGGTTGTCCAGTAGCTGTGGAATTAGGTTGTGGATTTGTTCCAGTTAGAAAACCAGGTAAGTTACCTAGAGAAGTTGTTTCTAAGGAATATTCATTAGAATATGGAACTAATGAAATTCAAATGCATAGTGATAGTATTAAACCAGGACAAAATGTCTTGATTGTGGATGATTTGTTAGCAACTGGTGGTACTGTAGAAGCAGCTGTTTCATTGATTGAACAAATGGGAGGAAATGTCGTTGGAATTGCCTTTTTAATTGAATTAGAAGCTTTAAAAGGTATTGATTTATTAAAGGGTTATGATGTTTACTCTGTGTTAAAGTATTAGAAAAAGAGACACAGTCTCTTTTTTCATAAAATATATTAAGTAAAGGAGGAAAGAATATGGAATATAAAGGTGCTAATGATACGATTACCTTTGATGATGTTTTAGAGAGTTGTTCAACATATATTACAAAAGAAGAAAGTATTGCCCTCATTCAAAAAGCTTATGATTACATAATGGTGAAACATGAAGGACAAAAACGTAAAAGTGGAGAACCTTATACAAATCATTTAATATGGGTTGCCTATATTCTTACGACTTTACAAACTGGTCCAAGAACGATTGCTGCAGGGCTATTGCATGATGTCATGGAAGATTGTGATGTTTCGCGTGAAGAGATGATTGAAAATTTCGGTGAAGAGATTACGACATTAGTAGAGGGTGTTACTAAAATTGGTAAGATGCCTTTTATGGATGAAGCAGATATGTATGCAGAAAATCATCGTAAAATCTATGTTGCCATGGCTAAGGATATACGTGTTATTCTTATTAAGTTATCAGATAGACTTCATAATATGCGTACATTACAATATATGCGACCTGATAAGCAACAAAGAATTGCCAGAGAAACGTTAGAAGTTTATGCTCCTATAGCACATCGTTTAGGTATTAATGATATAAGAGTAGAATTAGAAGATTTATGTTTATATTATTTAGATCCTAAAGCTTATTATGAAATATCCGAACTTTTAGATCAAAAATTAAGAGAACGTCAGGATTCTATTAATAAAATGGTTCATTCGGTGACAAAACTATTAGATGATCATCATATTGAATATCGTATTAAAGGACGAGCAAAACATATTTATAGTATTTATAAAAAGATGGTTATTAAACATAAGCGTTTTGAAGAATTATATGATTTAAATGCTTTAAGAATTATTCTTAAAGATAAAATGAAATGTTATGAAGTCTTAGGCATAATTCATGATCAATATCGACCATTGCCTGGGCGTTTTAAAGACTATATCGCTATGCCAAAACCTAATATGTATCAATCACTTCATACAACAGTGATTGGTGAAGATGGACATATCTTTGAAATTCAAATCAGAACAGAAGAAATGGATGAACTGGCTGAACGTGGTGTGGCATCCCACTGGCGTTATAAAGAAGGTACTGATTATTCTTCTAAACAAGAACAAAAAGATATCGTCAACAAATTACAATGGCTAGGTGATTTCATTTCAATGAGTGATGAAATGAAAGATGGCGATGCTAAAGAATATTATGATTCATTAAGACATGATATTTTTGATGCCAATGTATATGTTATGACCCCTCAAGGTAAAATTATCGAATTGCCTAATGGAGCAACACCAATAGATTTTGCCTATAAAATCCATACTGAAGTTGGTCATCATGCCGTTGGTGCATTGATTAATGGTGTGATGGTTCCTATTAATACACCTTTAAAAACAGGTGATGTGTGTGAAATTAAAACAAATAAAAATTCTGGTCCTAGTGAAGATTGGCTTAAATTTGTCAAGACAGCGAGTGCTAGAAATAAGATAAGACAATATATATCAAAACATGATGCCGAAACACAAAAAGAAATTATTGAATTAGGACGTAAATATTTACGAGAAGAAATACGTAGACGTGATTTGGATGAAAAGAAATATTTAGATTCAGATACTTATAAATCTTATTTTGGATCATTTGGTGTTAAAAACTTTGATGAATTACTTATATTATTAGGTAAAAAACAAGCATCTCCTGTCACTCTCATAGAAAAAGTTGTTCCTTCTAATACAGGTTTCTTTGAAACATTATCAAAAATGCTTAAAAAGAACAACAATATTCAAGAAAATCAAACGAAAAAGGGCAGTATGCCTATTAGTGTTAAGGGTGTAGATGGTGTTAAAATACAATTATCTAAATGTTGTAATCCAATTCCCGGTGATAAGATCATTGGTTATGTATCGAAAGGTCAAGGCATTAAAGTGCATCGTGAAGATTGTCCTAATGTTAAAAGAGTTGAAAAGGGGCGTCTTATTGATGTTTATTGGGATTATGCCAATATATCTGAAAAACGTTTTGAAGCTGATGTTGAGATTCATGGTTTAGATAGACCTAATTTACTTAATGATATTATGACTGTTTTAGGACAGGTGAAAGTGAATATATTGAATATCAATGCTGGTGTTGTTGATAGTGAAGCACAAATAAAATTAAGATTATCGGTGGAAGATGCTTCTACATTACAAGTAGCATTTGATAATCTTAATAAAATAGCTGGAGTTTATGAAATCCAGCGTGTTATACATTAAAGTGGGCATCACACCCACTTTTTAATTATACTATATATTCTTTCTCAATGGAAGGGCTTACATTAAATTTTATTTTCATATTTTGCAAACGAAAACGCTTTCATTTTTGTAAAAAGTATGCTATTATATAGATGAAGAAAAGGAAGACACAAGAAAGGAGGTCTTAAAAATGAAAGTAAAAATGGATAATAAAATGCTAAGACCTATGATGGTAGAAAATCTTGATCTTCCAAAAGATTTTAGATTAAGTCGAGATATTCTACCCCCAAACATATAAGTGACCTTATATAGGTCAAAAGCTTAACAAATTGAATTTAGAGTCGCATGTTCAATAGATAAGATATTATTCATGTAGTGATTATATCAATAAAGTTCATCTTAGATATTGAAGTTTGGTAGATCTTGAGAAAGAAAGGAAAGATAGCTGAGTTAACATTTCAATGATATGTATGAAGAAAGTAATTAATAAAATTAGTGGTAGGAATGATTAACAGCAATAAAGAAACATAATTGAAAATTTCTCTCGATAATAATTTATAATAAATAAGTTGCATAGAAGTTTTACTTCTTTAGATGATAGAATAGGAGATGAAAATCTCCTATTTTTTATTGCATTTTATGATATTATATTTTATAATGCGTTTGTATTCGTTGAAGAAGATTAAATAGTGGAATTTGATAGAGACATTGTGGATGGTGGAAACAATGAAAGGAAACTATGGGACACTTTGGAGAATGTTATGAGAATAACCGTTCATTGCGTTAAGATGGAGAGTGTACGTTATTAACGTAAACTAAGGTGGTACCGCGATCATTCGTCCTTAGACAGGGACGTTTTTTTATTTTATAAAGGAGGAAAGACTATGGCCTATAAAGCCCCAAGAGGAACTGTTGATATTTTACCCGATAAATCAGAAAAGTGGCAAAAGATGGAACAGTTATTACGTACTATTTGTGCAAATTATAATGTGAAGGAAATGAGAACACCAATATTTGAACATACAGAATTGTTTAATCGTGCAGTTGGTGATACAACGGATGTTGTTTCTAAGGAAATGTATACATTCAATGATAAAAAGGGCAGATCTATTACTTTAAGACCTGAAGGAACTGCAGGCATTGCTAGAGCTTATGTTGAAAATAAGATGTATGGATATCCTGAAAAATTACAAAAAGTTTATTATTTAGGTCCTATGTTTCGTTATGAAAGACCACAAAATGGTAGACAAAGACAATTTCATCAATTTGGTGTTGAAATGATTGGTGTAGAATCACCTTATGTTGATGTGGAATGTATGCTAATGGCTGTTACCATTGTTCAATCATTAGGTTTAAAAAATATTACATTACATATTAATTCATTAGGTGATCAAGAGTCTAGAGATGCTTATCGAGAAGCATTAAAACAACACTTTAAACCTGTATTAAATGAATTATGTCATGATTGTCAGGAAAGATATGAAAAAAATCCATTAAGAATATTAGACTGTAAAGTTGATAAAGATCATCCTGCGATGCAAGATGCACCACGTACTATTGATTATTTAAGTGATAAAGCAAAGGCACATTTTGATAAAGTTTGTGCTTTATTGGATGATTTAGAAATTGATTATGTGATTGATACGAATTTAGTAAGAGGCTTGGATTATTATACCCATACGATATTTGAGGTTATTTCGGACGATCCTAAGTTAGGTGCTGGTTCTACTGTTGGTGGTGGAGGTAGATATAGTGGTCTTGTTGAAGAAGTTGGCGGACCTAGTGCACCAGGTGTTGGTTTTGCGTTTGGTCTAGAGAGACTTATGATAGCTATGGGTGATGATAATAATGATGAAGAAGGTATTGATGTTTATGTGATGCCTTTAGGTGATAAAGCTAGAGATTTGGCTATGCAATTGATAACTGTTTTAAGAGCTCAAGGTTTTACTTGTGATATGGATTATATGGGTAGAGGTTTAAAGGGACAGTTTAAGTCTGCAGATCGTTTTAATGCAAAGTTTTCTATTATTTTAGGTGATGAAGAAGTGGATAAGAAGGTTGTGAATATTAAATCTAATACGACAAGAGAACAAGTTGAAGTAGCTTTGGATGATGTTGTAAGTTATATAGAGGGTGAATTGTATGAATAGAACACATAATAATGGTGAATTAAGAATTGAAAATGTCGGTCAGCAGGTTGAATTACTTGGCTGGGTTGCGAAAAAAAGAAATTTAGGTGCTTTAGTTTTTATTGATTTAAGAGATCGATATGGTTTAACTCAGATTATTTTTGATGAGAGTTTTGATGAAAGATTAAGAGAAGTTAAGAATGAATATATTTTGGATATTAAAGGAACAGTAGTTGAAAGAAGTTCTAAAAATCCTAAGATGCCTACTGGTGATATTGAAATCCAGGCTCAAGACTTTGAAATTATCAACACTGCTAAATTAACACCAATTATCGTTGCCGATGAAACAGATGCCTTAGAAGAAAAACGTATGGAATATCGTTATCTAGATTTACGTCGTCCAGTTATGCAACAAAATATCATGACAAGACATAAAATCACAAGATCTATTCGTGACTATTTAGATAATCATGATTTCATTGATATTGAAACACCATATTTAAATAGATCAACACCAGAAGGTGCAAGAGACTTCTTAGTTCCATCACGTGTTCATAAAGGAGAATTCTATGCTTTACCTCAATCACCTCAATTATTTAAACAATTATTGATGGTTTCTGGTTTTGAAAGATATTATCAAATAGCACGATGCTTTAGAGATGAAGACTTAAGAGCTGATAGACAAATAGAGTTTACACAAGTTGATGTGGAAATGAGTTTTATGTCTACTGATCAAATTATAGAAATTGGTGAAGGTATGATTCAAAAACTCATGAAAGATGTGAAAGGCATCGATATCAAATTACCATTACCTCGTTTAACATGGCATGAAGCTATGGAAAGATATGGTATTGATAAACCTGATACAAGATTTGGTTTAGAATTAGTGAATTTAAATGAAGTTGTAAATGACGTTGATTTTGCTGTTTTTAAGAATGCTTTAGATAATGGTGGCTATGTTAAAGGTATTAATGTCAAAGGTGAAGCACCAAATTATTCTCGCAAGAAAATTGACAAATTAACTGATCTTGCGAAAACATATAAAGCCAAAGGTTTAGCATGGTTAAAAGTTGGTAGTGATAAGGTACAAGGTCCAATAGCAAAATTCTTTAATGAAGAACAATTATCTCAATTATTAACAGCTATGGATGCTCATGAAAATGACCTACTCTTATTTGTCAGTGACGTCAAATATGAAGTTGTTTGTGATGCCTTGGCAGCTATTAGAAATCATTTGGGTAAAGAATTAAAACTCTATGATCCTTCAACATTTGATTTCTTATGGGTTGTTGATTTCCCAATGTTTGAATATGACGATGAAACTAAGCGTTACTATGCTAAACATCACCCATTTACAAAACCAAAAGACGAAGACATTGATAAAATGGAAACAGATCCTGAACATTGCTTAGCAGATGCTTATGATATTGTCCTTAATGGTTATGAATTAGGTGGGGGATCACAAAGAATCTATGATCAATCAGTTCAAGAAAGAGCTTTTAAAGCTTTAGGTTTTACACAAGAAAGTATTGATAGTCAATTTGGCTGGTTTGTTGAAGGATTACAATATGGAACACCTCCTCATGGTGGTTTTGCTTTAGGGTTAGATAGATTAGCGATGTTACTTTGTGGCAGCGATTCTATTAGAGATGTGATTGCCTTTCCTAAGAATACAAGTGCTACATGTCCAATGTGTAAAGCACCTACTGCAGTCAGTGATGCGCAATTAGAAGAATTAGGAATCGAGGTCACAAATCATGAATAAAAGAATTGAAAAAGTCTTAGATCAAATGGCTATAAAAGGTATCGATCATCTCATTATTAGTGATCAATATTCAATAGATTATTTATTAGGTTACAACAATTGGCCTGGAGAAAGAATGTATGTCTTATTATTAGATATTAATGGTCACCACCATTTATTCCTCAATAAATTATTCTTCCTAAATCAAACTTTAGATATTGATATTGTATGGTATGATGATACTCAAGATGGGGCTGCTATTGTTGCTTCTTATCTAGATGATGCTTTATGTGTTGGTATTGATAAGAAGTGGGAAGCCAAATTCTTATTAAAAGTTATGGACATAGCCTCTCATTGTCACTATGAAATAGGATCAGAGTGTGTTGATTATATTCGTATGATTAAAGATGATGAGGAACAAAGCTTAATGAGAGAAGCATCACGCCTCAATGATTTAGCCATTGATCAAGTGATTCAACTTTGTGCTAAGGGCAACTTAACAGAAAAAGAAGTTGATGCTCATATTCCTCAAATCTATCATGATTTAGGTTGTGATGGTTTATCATTTGGAGCTATTGTGGGCTATGGTCCAAATGGGGCTGATGGCCATCATAGCTGTGATGATTCTACATTAAAACCAGGTGATAGTATCGTCATTGATATGGGTGGTATTTATCATGGTTATTGTAGTGATATGACAAGAACAGTTTTCTATAAAGAAATCTCAGAGGAACAAAAGAAAGTCTATAATTTGGTAAGACAAGCTAATGAAGCAGCTGAAGCTATGATTAAACCAGGTGTTAGATTATGTGATATTGATAAAACAGCTAGAGATATTATTAGTGAAGCTGGTTATGGACCTAATTTCAATCATCGTTTAGGCCATTTCATTGGTCGTGAATGTCATGAATGGGGAGATGTCTCACAAGCTTTTGATTTGAAAGTTCAAGAAGGTATGATTTTCTCTATTGAACCAGGTATTTATTTACAAGATAACTTTGGTGTGAGAGTAGAAGATTTGGTACTTGTTACGAAAGATGGTTGTGAAGTTCTTAATCATTATACAAAAGATATTATTATTATCGGTTAAGCTATGCTTAACCTTTCTTCTTGCAATTATATATTGCTTTTTGTAAATTTATCGGTTATAATATATGCAATAAGAAAACAGAGGAGGAGATAATATAAGTTGGATAAAAGGTTTTGATTATGGATTTAGAAAAGGTTATTTTAAACTTGCATAAAATTTTATGGCGAGAATATAAAAAGATTTATGGAAAGATATGATTATACGTTTAATGTTTTTGAATCATTGTTTCTTGTACCTGATGGATTGAAACCTGCTTTAGTAGAATATATGAATAATAATGAGCATTTTATGGATGAAGAGTATATTGATGTTTATAATATTAATCTTGATGAAGAAAAAATAAAAGATGGCATATAT
>JAJQGQ010000237.1 GCA_021200395.1 Erysipelotrichaceae bacterium | reverse complement strand
AAAATGAAGAATTTAATTTGACTTTAATATAATCAAATAATTTGACTATCGACACTATCTACTATTGATAAAATGTTTCAATTGATTAGCAAAAATTTTAATATTGTTGTCGTTACTCTCATTAAGCATAGAAATGGTAGAAAAATGTTCATCATTGATAAACGGAATATACCAATTATCTTCACTTTCATATCCATTATCAGCAATATTTAATCCTTGCTCTCTTAAAATACGAATCATCATTTTATAATCATCATATTCCATTGAACGAATATAACCTGAATGCTCACCAAAATCATCATACAATATAACAATATTACGATAATGATCCCCTAAATTTTCTGGTCTTATATAAATATGAATAGATACATCACCATCACACCAAAGAATTCCATGCATACCTCTTCTTAAATCGCCTCTTAAATTCTTAGCTAAAACCTTATAATCCACATAATCTCTCGTACTATCATCCTTAGCTTTCTCTATTCTTATATCGTCGCTTGTAACCCCTCTTCTTATTTCAAACTCTTCTAAAAGAAGTTTCATCATCTGTCTTCTTTCCTTATACTTATCCTGATTATCTACAGCCTTATCATAAATACTATAAATATCATTTAGTCTTTGTTGTAACTCATTTGTCTTTTCAACCAACTCACTTGTCGCAAGACTTTCTCTATCCAACAAATAATCATGAATACCTTGGGTTTCAATACCATCAATAATTTCCATGTTTTCTTCTAAACACTCAACAATACAACGATACTCTCCGAACGCCCAATAATCTATTTCCTTAATAACATCTTTCTCTTCTTCAAAATCCCATTGATAAAAATCCTTAACTTCTTTATCTTTAACACTCTTAGCAAAATCGACCTGCCAAATGCTCATCTGATGTCTAATAGTATGAAACAAATGTTCACTATATTGTTTATATACATTATATTCTTTGATCCATTCATTGGTATAATCATCAACTTTAATTTCCAAACGATGCAAAGATGAAGTCAATGAAATTGCCACCGCACTTTGAGCTTCATACATTTGTCCTTCTTCTAATACCTTAAATTCTTTTTGTTCATTCTCTATTGCTTCTAACTCTTTGGGTGTAAATTTTAAATGTGGCAATTGATCAAAACCTGATAAAACTTCTTTAAATTCTTGAATATATTGTTTTGCGATTTCTTTTTTTCGTTTTAAATCCTGTTGAAGATTTGTTTTTAATTGTTTGACTTCAGTTTTTAATTGTTTTTCAATATCTTTTATTTTCTTATTTAAAGTTTGAATTTCTCGGTTATTTTGACGTATTTCTTTTTGCATTTCTTTGTCTAAGCTTGTTAGTTCTCCACGCATAAATCTTTCATATTCACGCAGTTTCTTATTGTATTCATTTTCAAGTTTTCTTCTATCATTTTCATTAATACGACGCATTTTTTCTTCTATTTGTCTTAGACTAGCTTCATATTGTCTTTGTTGCTTAGATAAAGCAGCTTGATTTTCTCTTTTTAGCTTTTGAATTTGTCGATTAAGATTAGCTATTTGAGCTTCATAATTATCCATGGTTGACTCCTTATTGTGGCTTTACTTTTTCTCTAATGGTTTGAATCGTTTTTTGTCTTGATGTGATATATTGTTTTAACATGTTTTCAACATCGTCTAATTCTTTTTTGATTTGTTCTAACTTGTCCTTGACATCCTTGCTTTTATCTTCGTTTTTATATTCTTCAAAGATTTCTTTGGTAATATGATAATGATTTAAAGCTGCATCAAATTCTTTTTGTAGTCGTTTGTTATTATCATTATTTTCTTTAAATGTATCTTCTAGTTCTTGAATGTTTTCAGTATATGTTTTATTTTGGTTGGATAATTTTTCATTATCAGAGTCTAATTTTTGAATCTTTTCTATTAATTCTTTATTTTTAGTTACAAGTTTTTCATTTTGTTTTAACAGTTTATCATATTCTTCTTTTAGAGAAATGTTTTTCTTTGTTTCTTCTTTATTTGTTTCTGTTTCTTCTTCCACAATTGTTTCCGTAATAAGCATATCATTAGATACAATGTGTATAGACGTATTGATATCTTCATCAATAGTTAAAGTTATCACTGTATCGTCAAGATTGATGTCAATATCTTCATTATTAACTTTCAATGGACCTTTACGTCCGTTATTTTTATATATAATGTTGATACTTTGGTTATAAGGTTTAAAACTACGAATAGTTAGGTTGTTTTGTTTAAGTTTCTTGGTAATTTTGATACATTCATAGTTATCCGTATAATAGTTTTTTAAACTTGTGACATCAAAATTATCAATGCCTTCACTAACGATGGTTATATTCATGTTTTCATCATATGGAAGTATAATTTGTTGTGTTTTATCTATTGTTATGTTTTTTTCCATTGTCTTTTTCCTCCTGTAATAGCTTCAAATAATAATTTCACTTCTGTTGTTGGAATACCTTCAAGAATATATTTATGTCCATCTGTATATATGACGGATTGACGTTCTTGTTGATAATATGTACTATCTTTATATCTATCTGTTAAATAAATAAAGTTTTGATTACTTGAACCTCTTCCTGCTTCACCCATGTCTAATGATTGTATATAGGGTCCATCAATCAATAAATCTATCATACTTAATAAACTCTCAACATATGGATCATTCATATGCTTTAATTCCTGATAAGTATAACCACTATAAACAATAACACCTTTATTATCTTTTTTAACTTCTTGTACCAATTCACATAAAGCTTGTGCCTGTAAAAAAGGTTCTCCACCAGATATAGTAATACCTTCATTTTCAGGATAAGCTTTTATCCTCTTTATAATTGTGGACATATCTTCTTCTCTACCGTTTAAATCATGAGATTCTTCAGCAATACAGCCAGGACAGTTTTTTAAACATCCTTGTACCCATATAATACTTCTCAAATAAGGTCCTAATACGTGAGAAGAATCTTGATAATGTGCTAACCTTAATTTCATTTAATAACCTCTTATAAAATACACAATAGCTCTAAAAATAATATAAAATATAAAGATATTAATAATAATACCTATAACACCACCAACTAAAGTAGCTATCAGACTAAAGATAAAATCTAAATTAAAGATAATCAATATAACAATACTTCCTATAATAACCCATCCCCAAGGTATTCTCATCATTGTTTGTGATAGAACACTTATCGTATGTTTTGTGTTAAGACTCGTTTGATTTTTTTCTAAAGGAATACTTGAAATAGCCGTTGTTTGATAAATTGGTTTTACTTGATTGTTTTGAGGATCTTTATATATAAGTTGATGAGTTGATTGTGTTTTTGTGTGTGTTTGCTTTTTGGTTTTAATGGTTTGTTTTGTTTCTTCGGTTTGCTCGGTTTTCTTTTCCTCTTTATTTTGACTATCAATAAAATCCGCAAGCATTTTATCCATTTTATCTAAACTCACTGGCATACTTTCATCTCCCTTATTCACTCATCATATCTGCATAACTTACATTCATATGATAAATAATATCATTGTCATGAATTTCAAAACATTCAAAATTATCTTGTAAACTTGAAACATGATTCCCTGATAAACGATTGACTGTTTGTTGTTGCTGATGATAACCAGCATGACGGTTATCATGCAAATGCAAGAAATCAAAGATTCCATGACTTTTACCATAATTCTCTAACGTATATGTATAATCATGATCACCATAATAATCAACAATTGGTGAAGCACTACCAGAAGGCATCTTAAACAACAAAGTCACATTTTGTTTGCCAAGCAAAGCATCTCGATATTCACTATTAAAATCGCGATTGAAATTTTTAGAATAAATTGATAATAAATCTGTATTAACCATTTCTGTTTCAAATTCTTCATTGACTGAGCAATTCACATCAAAAAGTATAATATGATATTGAGAAGCAATATTTCGCAATTCTGCTTGGAAATAAGGTAATAGTCTTTGAGCATCTCCAGCTAGATTAATGCAAAGAATTTGATTGTTTTTGATTGCGTTTGTAATACTATAACAACAATTTTTATGGTTGATATCAGTGATTGAAGTTTGTAAATCTTTTAATAATTTTCTTGGTGTTGCAGTAGATAGATTAGAGATTTGTTCTTCTTCAAATAGATTTTTGGCGTTTTTTAAGTCGCTTTTTAATAATGTGTTTGTACTTGTTTGTATCAGTTGATCGCATCTGGCTATGAGTTGACTTAAATCATGATTCATATATTCTAATATAGAATGAAGTTTGATAGGAATATGATCAGCTTTCATAAGAGTGATTAAAGCATCTAAATATGCTGATTCATCATGTAGCATCATATCTTGATTATCTATGACTTTAATGACGTGTTTTGCATCTATATTTAGTAACGGATGATAATAAGGATATTTTTTATCAATATAAATGAGACGATTTTGATGATCATGTAGCTGATTTTTCAAATGTGAAATAACTGCATATATTTCACGATATTCACCACTATTATAAGGTGCACTAAAAAATACGATAGTAGGCATATAGTTTTGATACATAGTCGCAATATGTTTTCCTAAAAGTCTAGATCGATATCTAATATCCTCACCACCAAATACATATATATTACCTCGATGTGCATTATAAAAATCATTCAATAAAAACTTTTTATAATCAACTCTACCATCAAACTTGGCGTCCATTTTTTAATCCCCCTTAATCATCATATTTTCCAAATTGATAAATAAATGGATTCAATCCGTTTATCTTAACAATAGCCTGTCCTCTATTTAGTGAAAGAATATCATCATCCTCGACAATATGACCCTCCTTTTGAATGTTCACAGGCTTTTCTTTTTCTGTATAATAATAGTAATCAAGATAATTAGTCCCTAGATTATCAATTATATAATGACGTGTTTCATAATCTAATACATAAAAATTAAATATATTCATAAATCCACTTAATAATGACTTTGCCCCATCTTCACCATAAGTTTCTTTAATCTGATGAATATTTTGAATACCACAAAGACATTTCACCCCTAAAGAACGTCCATAATTTAAACCATCTTCTAAATGATTCAACTTTGGTAATAATTTTAATTCATCAATAATAAAATAACAATCTCCTTCACTCTTACTTCTACCTAAAGCTTCTTTTAAAGCTAAATCAAACAATAAAGAATAAACAGGACTCAATATTTGACCTTTTGTTAGATCATATTCAATAAATATCTTGACTCCATTCTTTTTTCTTACTGTTTCTATAATCGAAACATCTTTACGCGTATCACTATAATGAAAAGCATCAGGAAAATAATCTTGAATCATTGATCTTAATTCACCAAACACTCCTAATGCTTGTCTACTAGAAGCATCTCCAACTGCTGATTCAGTATTACGAAAATGATGTTTTCTAAGTATTCCAGCAATTTGTTCATCACTATAATTTTGAAAGAAATTCCAAATAATTTCATTAGATAATTCTTTCTTTTTAGATATATCAAAGATATCATTTTTGGTTTTATATGAGTGATTATCTATCTCAAATAAACCTTCATTAAAACCAATAAGTATATTCGCAAATAGCTGTTCTGCAGCATTAGAGAAGAATGGCTGACTTTCATTTCTGCGATCTGCAAAATAAGATTTGGCAATTTCTCTTATAAAAGTTCTTTGTTCTTCTTTATCATCTGAGTATGCTCTTATTTCTTTAAAGATATTATAATAATTAGTATCAAAACGATATTTCTTGCCCGTTGATATAAGAATATCTTTACTACTATCATAATAGCGATAAAAATCTCCTTTGGTATCAAATATCATCGCAAAGGAACGATTATCTAAATGTTGAATATCTTTCATCACTTTATGAATAACATTTGTTTTACCTGTCCCAATAGCTCCTATAAGTAATAAATGTGTTGATAAGAGACTTCTATTAAAATATATATTATTTTGTTTATACGGAAAACTAATAACATGATCATTAAGATATGAAGAAGGATTCTCATTTTCCTTTACCATTGTTCCAGCAATTGCTGATTTCTTTAAGCCTCTTACCATTTGTTTTTCTCCTTTATTCTAAATCATTACCATCGTCATTATCATCATCGTTATCATTATCCAAATCTACAGATTGTTCATCTGTATTATCTATTTCATTTGTAAAATTACTAGTATCAACTTCATCAGTGTAATCTTCTTCTTCATTTATTTCGTTAACTTCTTCATTCATATTTGTATTCTCCTCATTATTATTCAATGATATTAATGTATGATTTTCTTCATCAATAACCATGTTATTTAATAGATTATGATTATCTAATGCTGTTTTTTCAAATGAATCAGTATATTCTTTACTACTAATACTTTTTTCTATAGAGTTATATTGTGCTTGGGTTAGTAGACCTCTTTCATAATTAACTTTAGCTGTTTCTAAATAAGCAGCTTTTTTATCATTAGACATAGTACTTAATTCATCAGCAACTGTATTATAATGGTCATTTCTACCTTGTAAATAAGCTACATAGTTAGGATCAGTTCCATAACGATCAGCTTCATTTGCTAAAGTTGTAAAAGCACGATTATTAGAATTTAATTCACTGGAATAGATATTGTATAGATCTTGATTATTAGCTTGCTGATAATATCCATAATGTGATTGGCTTGGATCAACACTTTGATAGTGTTCTAAACTAATGAGATTTTTATCATCAACAGAGATATGAGAAGCATTTGTTGTAGAATAAGCGTTATTTGCATGTTCTCCTTCATGAATAATTGAATCAAGATTTTCATAAGAATTATCATTGATATTGATATAGATTGTATGTCCTGAAGCACTATAACCACCAAGTAAAGATGGATCGTTTGTTTGTACAACAGTAGCTGGTTCTCTCCCATTTAACTGGGCATTTCTATTTTCAACTTCCTGCAATAAATCTAATTTTTCTTCATCTGTTTTTAATTGACTAAAGTTTTCACTTTTAAATTGATCTAACAGCTCATCTTTAGACATCTTAGAAAAGTCAATTTTCTCGTTTTCTTCATTGTTGACAGGTTTATCACTAATAGAACTCATCTTAATGTACCTCACTATTGTAGTGTTCAGATACATCTAGATTTTCTATATATTGAAGTTCTAAATGAACAGCTTTAGTGTAATAATTAATTAATTGTTTATTTTTAAATTGAGATAGAATCTTTAAAAAATCATCACACAATTCCTTAGCCTTATCAAATTCACCCACCATTCTAAAACAATCTATTAATATCAATATATATGGAATATTTCCTTCATTAAAAGCATTTAATGAATCTATATATTTCTCTAAATATTTAATAGATTTTTTCTTGTATTCAACCCATAAATCATCATGACTTCCTCTTGCTTTCCAGCTTGCCAAACGATACATATAACTGGCCAAAACATCATTACCATTAAGAACATATGTTTCTGCACCTTTTAGAAAATAGTTAATATCACTTTTTGTTTGTATTAAAGAAACCTGTTTAACAGGTTCTTCAATATTTAAAGCCACATGTCCACAAACAGGGCACACTTGTATAGTTTTATATTGAGTAGCGTTATTTAAATTTCCATCCAATGCTACTTTTGACACGTGTTGAGATGCCAAAACATCTATCTTTATATGATGACCACAAGCTCCACAAGTTAAATTTTTTTTGATAAATTTAGCCATATTTATACCTCCTCTATGAGTAAGTTCATTATACTAAATACAATTTTTTATCCTCAATCAATTCTATGGAATAAATTAATAGAATGAACTTTCACTTTTAATATCATCAAAAAAATAATAACCCTTTTTTATCTGTAACTTTTCAGCTTTAGGTTAAATAAAATAAAGATATTTTGGCTATCATAAAAAATCAATGTAGACCTTCAAAAACCAAGAGACGGAAAATACTGCTAAATCAATAGAATAGGGTATGGTGGTTATTTAATAAAATAAAAAAGCTGGAAAACATCCAGCTGTCTGTAAATAATTTATTAAGAATGCTTAGAAGCAATATTATCAATAAGAAATGAAAAGTTATAGTTCAATCATCTTTAATGATTTCAATTCCATCTAATATTGTCATATCCAAAGATGTGCAATTCCTAAAAGTATTTTCATAAATATATTCCAGACTATCAGGCAACACTATTTCTTTTAAATGAATACATCCAGAAAATGCTAAGCATCCAATACTTTTAACTCCATAAGGAATAACAATAGATTCGAGTTGCTGGCAATTTAAAAACGCTTTTTCATCTATTGATGTCACTTCTAAATCATCAATAGTTTGAGGAATGACTAAATCTGTATCTGTTCCATTATAT
>JAJQGQ010000109.1 GCA_021200395.1 Erysipelotrichaceae bacterium | reverse complement strand
TAATAATACAAATCCTTCATTCATTTGTTTTAATATTTCTTCCATTTTACTACGTTCCAATTTCACTTCCTTAATCACTTTTCTTAGACGATGTGATAAATTTTCAATAGTATCAACAATAATATTAAATTCAGCATAATTGTAACGTTTTAAATCAAAACGAAAATCTTCACTCATATGATCCAATGATTCACTAATTTCTATCATTGGTTTAGATATTTGATAAGCTAATCTTCTAGATAATATATAAGCAATAATAAAAGAAATAACAGTACTAATGGTAAAAGCTGGTAGTAATGATGGTATTTCATCAATGATACCATTATAAGGCATAGATAAGCGTATAATATAGTGGTCACTATAATAAGCTACATAGAGCATATTTTCATCTGTAGTATCAGATTTTCTTATAGCATAACCTTCACCAGTACTTAATGCTTCTTGAACTTCTTCACGATTATAATGATTTTCTGATACTGTTTCGCTATATGTATCAGCGATAACATTTCCTTCTTCATCAATAATACTTATTCTAGTATTTCCTTTATAGGCTAAGGGATTTAATTCTTCTATTTGTTCATTTAGAGATTGGTCATAATCTAAGGCATAATCAATTAATTTTAGTGAATAAAGCATCTCTTGTTCAGTAGTCGTAAGTAGTGTATTTGAAATTAAAGTAGCTGATATAAAACAGCTACTCAATAATGTTACAATAAGAATAATGATGAAATATCTTAAAATAGATTTAGTCATGGACTTCATCCTTTTCAATAAAACGGTAACCAACAGATCTTATTGTCTTTATATATTTATCCCCATCATCATTCAATTTCTTTCTTAACGATCTAATATGCACATCTAAAGCTCTTGATTCACCTATAAAATCATATCCCCATATATTATTCAACAACTCATCTCTTTCCACAACACGTTCTTTATTTTCTATTAAATATAATAATAATTGATATTCCTTATGCGTTAATTCCAAAGGTTCATGTTTCAATTCAACGGTATGTGTTGATTTATCAATAGAAAGCGTTGCAGTTTTAATGACCTTTGATTGAGGTTGAACTCTTCTAAGTAGAGTGCGTACACGAGCACATAATTCAAGAACACCGAAAGGTTTTGTCATATAATCATCACTACCACTATCTAAGCCATGAATCTTATCCAATTCACTATCCTTTGCACTCAAAATAAGAATAGGCATACGCGTATTCGTTTCTCTTATTTTCTTAACAGCTGTAATACCATCCATTTGTGGTAACATCACATCAAAGATAGATAAATCAGGTGCATCTTCATTTATAGCAGTTAAGGCATCAATAGCATTATCAAATAATGTCACTTGATAACCATTAGATTCTAAGGATAATTTTACTATTTCCTGAATATTTTCATCATCCTCTATGACAAATATGCGTTCGTTCATTGTTTACCTCCTAAATAATTCTTTTATTGTTGACAGCTCCAGTTTCTCTAAATTCAAGCCATTCACATGTATTAACAGCATGATCACCAATCTTTTCCAAATACTTAGCAATCATTAAAAAACTAATGCATGTATCTATATCTTCATTACTTTGCTTCATGATTTCAACAATTTCCATTTTAACTTCATTAAACAATGCATCAACTTCATCATCCATCTTAACAACCATTTTAGCAGCGGTTAAATCTTGTTTAATGAAAGCATCAATAGCTTCATGTACCATGATTCTTGTTTTCTTAGCCATTGTTGGAATATGTTCAACAGTACGATAAGTAGCATGTTCACCATCCATATATAATAATAATTCACATATTTCAGCAGCCTGATCACCAATTCTTTCTAAGTCAGTAACAACTTTTAGTGCTGTTGTAATATTTCTTAAATCTGAAGCAATGGGTTGTTGACGTAACGTTAAATTGAATGCACGAGATTCAATGGTACGTTCCATATCGTTGATTAAACGATCATTTTCAATAACTTCTTTAGCTAATGTTTTATTTTGATCTTTAAATGCTTCATTCATATTTTCAATGGCATTTTCAGCCAAACCACACATTTTAACTAAATCAGTACCTAATTTTTCTAATTCCTGATCAAATACTTTTCTCATTTTATCTACTCCTCTATTATATTTTAAAACTCAAAACTTTACAAATAATATTAACCAAATCGACCAGTAATATAATCTTCTGTACGTTTATCTTTAGGGAATGAGAATAATTCTTTTGTTTCTCCATATTCAACCATTTCGCCTACTAAGAAGAATGCAGTATAATCAGCAATACGTGATGCTTGTTGCATATTGTGTGTAACAATAGAAATTGTATAACGGTCTTTTAATTCCATCAATAATTCTTCTATTTTTAATGTGGAAATTGGATCCAATGCAGATGTTGGTTCATCTAATAAGATAACATCTGGTTCAACTGCTAAACATCTCGCAATACATAAACGTTGTTGTTGTCCACCTGATAAACCTAATGCTGAAGTATGTAAACGATCAGCAACTTCATCAAATAAAGCTGCATTTTTTAAACTTGTTTCTACAATTTCATCTAATTTCTTTTTATTTTTAATACCATGAATTCTGGGTCCATAAGCAATGTTATCATAAATAGACATTGGGAATGGGTTTGGTTGTTGGAATACCATACCAACTTTTTTACGTAAAACAGTTGTATCTACTTTAGAATCATAGATATCTTCACCATCTAATAAGATTTGACCAGTAATTTTAACTCCATCAACATAATCATTCATACGGTTTAATGTTTTAAGATATGTTGATTTACCACAACCTGAAGGTCCTATAAAGGCTGTAATTGCATGTTCTACAATGTTTAGGTTAACACCTTTTAACGCATGTTTTTCACCATAATATAAATCTAAGTTTGTTGTTTCAATTTTATTACTCATTTTTTAATCCACCTTGTTTACATCAAATTTTCTTGTAATCCATTTTGCGAGATAGTTTAAGATTAAGACAATGACAATTAATACTAATGCAATAACGAATGCATAATCATAGTTAGCTTTTTCCATTTCTAGATATAATTGAATTGTCAACGATCCACCACTTGAGAATATGTGAGTGAGCCAATTTGTAGGTAATGTAGCTACTGAACCAGCTGTGAATAATAAGGCTGCAGATTCAGCAACAATACGACCCATTGATAAGATAACACCTGTTAAGATACCTGGCATAGCACTAGGAAGCAAAACGGTTCTAATCATATACCATTTGGTAGCACCAATACCTAAAGCAGCTTCACGATAACTTGGTGGTACTGCATTTAAGGCAACTTGTGTGTTACTTGACATAATTGGTAAAATCATAATAGCTAAAGTTAAAGCACCAGTTAAAATAGAATAACCTAAGCCTAAGAATTCACCAAAGAATAACATACCAAACAAACCATAAATAATAGATGGTATACCAGCTAATATTTCAGTTGTAAAAGAGATAATTTTGACAAATCTTTGATTTGTCGCGTATTCATTTAAATAGATAGCTCCACCAATACTGATTGGACATGATATTAATAATGTAATAACAATTAAATAAATTGTATTAATAATATTAGGTAAAATACCAAATGTTTTCTTTAATGTACTCTTGACACTGACTAAATAACTAAATTTAAAAGCAGGAACACCTCTAATAACAATATAACCAATAATGATAACTAATATGCCAACAGCTAGCACACTACAGAATTGCACTAAAAACGCTAAAATGTTATCACTCATTCTATTTTGTTTATCATAAATACTGACTTTATTTTCCATTATCGACTCCTCCTTTAATTAAGAATGTTAAGACAATGTTAATAATAATGATAAAGACAAATAATACTAAACCAATTGTAAATAAGACTTCTCTATGTGTTCCAGAAGCATAACTCATTTCAGATACGATACCTGTTGTTAAGAAACGAACTGAATTGAATAAACCTGGCGCATTAACAGAGTTACCTGCTACAAGCATAATAGCCATAGCTTCTCCAATGGCTCTACCAACACCAAGGACAATTGCTGACATAATACCATTTTTGGCAGCTGGTAAAACAACTCTGAAGATTGTTTGAATCTGACTAGCACCTAAAGCGAGCGAACTTGTTCTTAAATCATCAGGAACAGTTTGCAGAGATGTTTCTGTCATATTAATAACAGTTGGTAAAATCATAATAGCTAAAACCAAAATAGCTGATAAAAGGTTTGCTCCACCTGTAAACTGATGTGTTGTTGATCCTGCAAAAATGAATCTTTCTAATTTATAGATAGTAGGACAAATAAGCAATATACCAAGCAATCCATATATAACCGATGGAATACCAGCTAATAATTCAATAGCCGTTTTCAAGATTTTTCTAACATTTGGTGCAGCTATTTCAGATAAGTTAACAGCTGTTAAAACACCAATTGGTACACCTATCAAAATAGCACAAAATACACCAACAATAGAAACAAGGATAATGTTTAAGATACCATACTGCGGATCACTCGCTGTTGGTGCCCAAACATTAGAGAACAATACTTCTGTAATACCAACTTCAAATAAAGCAGGTGTTCCAGAAATCAACATATAAGCAGTAATAGATACAACGGCAACAATTGATACAACTGCACAACATGTAAATATAATAGCAGCTATTTTTTCAACTGTGGACTTTGTTTTACTATTACTCTTAATCGAAATAAATTCTTTGTCCATATTTAACTCCTTTTTTATATTCTCTCTAAAATAACACCCATATCTTATATCTTTTTTTCTTAACATAATATCAAACTTACGTTTAATGTATGTTAAGAATATGTAAAACCATCAATACATCATCATGTTTTATCTTAAGATTGCATAAAAAAAAGGACCAAAGGTCCTTTCAATTATTCTGTAGGTACAACCAAGCCAAATGATTCGATTAATTCTTGACCAGCATCACTTTCTAAATAAGTGAATACTGCTTGAACTGCTTCAGATTGTTCACTAACTTCACCTTTAGTAGCCATTACAAATGGTCTTTGTAAAGTATATGATCCATCAGCAATTGTTGTTGTATTACATTCAACATCATCTAATTGAACAGCTGCAATACCAGTTACATCACTAATGGCTTCTAATGATACATAACCAATGGCACCAGCTGTAGATTGAACACCTGCAACAACTGCACCAGTTGAGTTAATTTCTTGTGCATAATTACATGCATCTTCAATACCCAAGATTTCTTCAAAAGCGCCTCTAGTACCTGAAGAAGCTTCACGCCCAATAACTACGATAGCTTCATCTTCGCCTCCAACTTCGCTCCAATTAGAAATTTCACCAGTGTAAATAGCAACTAATTGATCAGTAGTTAAGTTAGTTACAGTATTGGCTTCATTAACAATAATGGCAATACCATCTAAAGCAACAATGTTTTCAACTAAACCTTCTGCTAATTCTTCATCTTTTAAAGCTCTTGAAGAGTTTCCAATATCTACTTTTCCATCAGCTACTGATTGAATACCAGTTCCTGAACCTGTAAATTGTGGTTCAATAGTTAAATTTGGATAAACTTCCTTAATAGCTTCAGCCAATCCATTAACTAATTCTTCCATAGACGTAGATCCATCCATAGTTACTGTTCCACTAATATCATCTGTAGAAGAATCTTCAGTAGATGAATTATTTCCACATCCAACTAAGCTAAAGCTCAATACAAACGCTAATAATAAAGCTCCTAATTTTTTCATTTTTTATAATCCTTCCTTATATATACTCTTGTCTTTCAAGACAACTATAGTTTATATCTTTTTAATAAGCGTAAATATCAATCTTTTGTATAAAGTCTGTTAAGATTAAGTTAAAAAGTATTTTTATAAATCACATATTTTTACGTATATTTGACAAATTATACACAATAGAATAGCGTATTTTAACAACTACAGAAAGGAGATTCTTTATAATGAAAAAATCTATTAAAAACATATTATTAGTTTTAGTAATTGTTTTATCTTTATTCATGATTGGATTAACCGTTTATCATGCCAAGAATAACTTAACAACTACGAGCACAATAGGTGATACCATAGAAATGTCAAGTGATTCTATGCCTAGTGGTGATATGCCAAGTGATAGTGATTCAACTGACGGTATGCCTAGCGGAGAGGCACCTAGTGGTGATATGCCAAGTGTTAGTGATTCAACTGACGGTATGCCTAATGGGGAGGCACCTAGCGGTGAAGCTCCAAATGGCACTGATGAAGATGTAGACATTGATTCTAGTGAATTACCTAGTGGAGAAGCACCTAGTGGTGATTTACCTAGCGATTCAACAGATTCTTCAAATGGAGAAATGGCTGATGGCGGTTTTGCAGGTGAGGGAGATACTACCGTTGAAACAACCTCAAGTTCTAGTTTAACACTTACTTACATGGCTTATATTGCTTTATGGTGTATTCCATTGGTTTATGCATCAGGTTATCTGATTATGAGTTTAGGATTTAAAAAACCAGTATTCCATAAAACAAGAATGATTATTATTTATATTGTTGGATGCTTAATTGTTACAAGTGGACTAGCAATGGGTATTATTTATGGAACAAATCATTTTATTTTAGGAGATAGCTCATCATCTATAACTTCGTCAACTGTTGAATATTCATCTACCGATGATCTTCATATTGATAATACAAATTGGAGTTATGATGAAACAAATGATATTTATTATCAAATAGGTATTGTTTATTGTAGCGATCCAGATACTGTGGAATATGAGTCAATGGGCATTTATGTCCCTGGGGCTTATATGGATGCAACGGATAATGGTGATGGTACTTATACTTGTACTATTAATACAACTGCAACTATAGAAGGTTATACAGCTTTGACAGCTCCAATAGTGATGCCTGTTAATACTGCTGGTTATTCTGCACAAGCTGCTCCTACAAGTTATGCATCAAGTGGTATATCTGATTATACTGATGCTGGTTTTATTTATGTTTATGCAGGCTGTCGTGGTAGAAATAATGGAGATGATTATAGTGGTGGTGCTCCTTGGGGTGTCACGGATTTAAAAGCTGCTGTAAGATATTTACGTTATAATAGTGATGATTTACCTGGTAATACTGATTCTATTTTTGCTTTTGGTCACTCTGGTGGTGGTGCACAAAGTACTATTTTAGGTAGCAGTGGTGATAGTGAATTATATACACCTTATCTAGAATCTATTGGTGCTTGTATGTATGATGATGATGGTAATGAAATATCAGATGCTATTGCAGGGGTTATGGCTTGGTGTCCGATTACTTCTTTAGATACAGCTAATGAAGCCTATGAGTGGAATATGGGTCAATATGCAAGTAGCGGTACAAGATCTGATGATTCATGGACAAGTGCTTTATCTGATGATATGGCAGAAGCCTATGCTGATTATATTAATGCTTTAGGATTAATTGATAGTGATGGTAATACTTTGTCATTGAATGAATCTAGTGATGGTATTTATACAAGCGGTACTTATTATGATTATTTATTAAGTGTGATTGAAGAATCACTGAGTAATTACTTAGTTGATAATTATAGTAATACGAGTGATATGCAAAGTTATGTTGATGAACTTAATAGTGATGAAACATGGGTAACATTTGATTCTAATACAAGTACAGTATCTATTACATCTATTGAAGCTTTTGTCAATCATTGTAAGAGTGCTTCTAAAGATGTTGGTGCATTTGATGATTTAAATTTATCACAAGCTGAAAACTATGTTTTTGGTAATGATGATAGTGATGCATTACACTGGGATGCAACAATGGCAAGCTTATTAATTGATAATGAATCAGAATATAGTACCTATAGTGATTATGATTCTTCATATGCTGAAGATTATACAGCTGATCTAGATGAAACTGATAGTTTAGATAATGATACTTATTATAGACAAAATATGTATAATCCAATGTATTATATTTCAGATTATTATGATGGTTATGAAACATCTACTGTAGCAACTTATTGGCGTATAAGAACTGGTATTACGCAAGGTGATACTGCTTTAACTGTTGAAACCAATTTAGCATTAGCTTTAGAGCAATATGATAGTGTTGAAAGTGTTGATTTTGCAACTGTATGGAATCAAGGTCATACAACAGCAGAGCGTACTGGAGATTCTACAACAAACTTTATCGAATGGGTGAATGAATGTTTAAGTTAAGCGATATCTAAGATATCGCTTTTTTCATTACCTCTTCATTATAATAATACATAAATTATACTATTTATTTTCAATTCATATTACTTTTTTATAATAAGTTTTAACAGTTAAGAGGTGAATGAGTATATGTTGACATTTATCACTAAAGTCGTCAAAAATCAAAAATATAAATTTCTACTATTATTAAT
>JAJQGQ010000199.1 GCA_021200395.1 Erysipelotrichaceae bacterium | reverse complement strand
ATTGTATCTTCTTTGGATGAAATTAAAGGGGTTGGACATAGAGTTGTTCAAGGTGGTACTTATTTTAATGATTCAGTTATTATTGATGATGATGTTGTAGCCAAGATTGATGAGTTAAAATCTTTAGCACCTTTACATAATCCAGCTAATTTAACAGGTTATTATGCTTTTAAGAAAGCGATTCCTAATGCAGGAGCAGTTGCTGTTTTTGATACAGCTTTCCATCAAACATTGGAACCACGTTGTTATGTTTATCCAATTCCATATAAATATTATACAGATTATGGAATTAGAAAATATGGTGCTCATGGAACAAGTCATAAATATGTATCACAACGTGTGATTGATTTATTAGGTAACCCTGAACATTCTAAAATTATTGTAGCACACTTAGGTGCTGGTGGTTCTTTAACAGCTGTTAAAGATGGTAAATCAATTAATACATCAATGGGATTTACACCTTTAGCTGGTATTATGATGGGTACACGTAGTGGTGATATTGATGCATCTGTTATTGACTATTTAATTAAAGAAGTTGGTTTAGATGGTAATGAAGTTATTAATATGTTGAATAAGGAATCTGGTTTACTTGGTGTATCAGGCGTTTCTAGTGATTTTAGAGATGTTTGTGCCGCTGCTGATGAAGGTAATGAAAGAGCAAAATTAGCAATTGATATTTTCTTTAGACGTGTTATTGCTTATATTGGACGTTATTTTATTGCTTTAGGTGGATGCGATGCAATTGCATTTACTGCAGGTATTGGTGAAAATTCTGCATTCGCAAGAAAAGAAATTATTGGTTTAATTAGTGAAGCATTAGGTGTTGTGATTGATGATGATGCTAATGAAAATGGTAAAGGTGAAAGATTAATTACGAAACCTGAGTCAAAGATTAAGGTATTTGTTGTTCCAACTAATGAAGAACTTATGATTGCTAGAGATACAAAACGTTTATTAAACTTATAATATAAAGGGCTTTGCCCTTTTTTTTATGACAATAATGTTTCTTTGATAAAAGTGATAACATCTTTTCTAGGAGTAATAACTTGACAAATAGGTTTACGTAAATCTATTCTTTGTATATCTAGTGTACGCATATCAGATAAATGAAGCATACAAAAAGTATTTTGGTTATTCATTTGTATTTCTATGATTTTTTCATATTTTGATACTTTATCATCTTTTAAAGATGTACAAGGAATAACCAACAATTTATAACCCATATTTTTAACAATATAACACCAATGACCATCCATCATTTCTTTAGGAAAACCTCTACCAATATTAAAATAAGCTAATTGATGAGCTTTAGGTTTCTTAGAAATATGATAATAAGTATGATGACTATCACCATTCTTAACCAAATGACAATAAAAATATTCTAATTGACTGGTTTGATGCATCAAACTATAACTGTACTTTTCTACATCATAATTTCCTGATTGTGCTAATTTTTCTAATGAATTATGGATCTGTTTTAAATTATTTTCTATACTCATAATATTTCCTCCTATTATTTATATACGCTTCAAAAGGGGCATTTTTCTTTTTTAAATTTAAATTTTTAAAAAATGAAAACATTTATAATAATAGATAATGTATAATGAGGACATTATTGATAAAGGATTAAGAAATAAGCGCCAGGACTCTATGAGTTGACGAGGACCAGATTTATCGAAAGATTCGGCGGATGATCTGGAGGTATGATGCTACCTAAACGATGAGCAAAACTAATAAGTGATTATTAAACAAATATCATCAGGCATAACTTCATCAATAATAAATACAATTGAATAATGGAGGTATGTTTTATGTGTGGAATTACAGCATATTGTGGTAATGATTTAGCGTTGCCTTTTTTACTTCAAGGATTGAATAAGCTAGAGTATCGTGGATATGATAGTGCTGGTGTTACCCTACTTGAAGACGATGGCTTAGTGACAGTCAAATGTCGAGGTAGACTCAAGAATCTTGAAGAAAAGTTGAGTGACTATACTTTGAAAGGACATATTGGTATTGGTCATACGCGTTGGGCAACACATGGTGTTCCTTCGAATTTGAATTCTCATCCTCATAGTAATGATGATGAAACTATTTCTTTAGTACACAATGGCATTATTGAAAATTATCGTGAATTAAAGGAAGAACTTATCGAAAAGGGTTATCATTTTCATTCTGAAACAGATAGTGAAGTCGTTGTCATGTTACTAGATTACTATTATGATGGTGATTTATTTACAGCCACGAAGAAAGTATTAAGTCGTATTGAAGGTAGTTATGCTTTATGTATTGTATCAACATATGAGCCAGATAAGATTATTGTTGCACGAAAGGATAGTCCTTTAGTTATCGGCAAGGTAAACAATGCTTATGTTGCAGCAAGTGATATTCCAGCTTTATTAGAATATACAAAAGAGGTCTATTTTCTTAATGATTATGAAATGGCTGTTTTAGAAAAAGATAATATTCATTTTTATACACATGATGGAAAATCTATAGAAAAAGATATTCAAATCATACCATATGATATTGAAGCAGCCAAAAAAGATGGTTATGAACATTTTATGTTAAAAGAAATCTATGAACAACCACATGTCATTAATGAAACATTAAGAGGTCGAATTGTTGATGATACAATTATTTTAGATGAACTCAAAGATATTGATTTTAGCTTATTTAATAAGGTTTATTATGTTGCTTGTGGAACAGCTTATCATGCATCTTTATGTGGTTCACAAGTTTTAGAAAGAGTCACTAAGCTCCCTGTGATTGCCACAGTAGCTAGTGAATTTAGATATAATGATCCGATAGTTGACGAAAAAACATTAGCGATATTTGTTTCTCAATCAGGTGAAACAGCTGATACTTTAGCTGCTTTACGTTTGGCCAAAGCCAAAGGAGCAACCACGATCGCCATTGCCAATGTGTTAGGCAGTACGATTTCTAGAGATGCCCACTATGTTTTATATACATGTGCTGGGCCTGAAATAGCTGTTGCTTCAACAAAAGCTTATACAACACAATTGGTATTATTAATTTTATTAGCTTATTATATTGCACAGAAATTAAATATTGATGTTGATTTACAAGTTATTCATGAATTAGATAAAATTCCTGATTATGTCAGTCAATTATTAGACGATCATGATATCTTTGCTTCTTGGGCAAAGATGTTAGAAAATCTACATGATACGTATTTTATAGGACGTAGCTTGGATTATGCAAGTGTTTTAGAAGGTGCATTGAAACTTAAAGAAGTTTCCTATGTACATGCTGATGCTTATGTCGCAGGTGAATTAAAACATGGTCCAATTGCCTTAATCGAACCAGGTTCTGTAGTAATTGCTGTAGCAACGCAACCTCACATTGCCGCTAAAACCATCAGCAATATTCAAGAAACCATAGCTAGAGGAGCACGTGTTATCTTACTCACAACAGCAGATCAAGAAGTTAAGAATGTAGAAAATACTTACTACTTACCTAAAGTATCCCCTACTTTACAATCTATATTAGTAGCTATTCCATTACAGTTATTAGCTTACTATACAGCTTGTATAAAAGGTTGTGATGTTGATAAGCCAAGAAATCTAGCAAAATCTGTTACGGTAGAATAAAGGAATGTCAATTCCTTTTTCTTTTGCACAGATTTATCTTCACATAAATAAGTTATATAGCATTTTGGATTTTTCAAAATAATTATCATGTAATTTCTAACTTTATGTCATTTTTTAAAAATTTCTATATACTTATTTGGAATTTTTAAAAAATAAAAAAAGATGTGTCATAACACATCTTAATCGTTAATTAATGGAATATAACGTTGCAAAGCATCTTGCCATGAAGGTAAACGTTTAAAACCATGTTTATCCAATTGTGTTTTATTCATACGTGAATTAGAAGGACGTTTGGCTTTTGCAGGAAATTGATCAGATGATACAGGATTCACTTGAGCATTGATACCTGCAATGCGATAGATTTCTTTGGTGAATTCATACCATGAACAATAACCTTCATTAGTAGCATGATAAATACCATATTCTTCAGTTTGAATCATATCCACACAAAGTCTTGCTAAATCATAAGTATAAGTAGGAGAACCAATTTGATCATCAACAACATTGACTTCTCCTCTTTCTTTTCCTAAGCGAAGCATTGTTTTCACAAAGTTTTTACCATTAACACCAAATACCCAGGAAATACGAATAATAAAGTATTTTTGTAATTTCTGGACTTCTAGTTCCCCTTCATATTTTGTTAAACCATAAGTGTTTAAAGGCTCAGCTTGACCATATTCATCCCAAGGTGTCTCTCCTTGACCATTAAAAATATAATCAGTAGAAAAATACATAAGTGGTAAATCGAGCTTTTGACAAACTTTTACAATATTGGCTGTACCATCTTTATTCACTTGACGACATTTATCTATTTCATCCTCAGCCTTGTCTACTGCTGTCCAGGCTGCACAATGAATAATAGCATCAACATCTGATGATGTAATACATGTATTGACAGATAATTCATCAGTAATATCCATTTCATCAATATCGACACCTATAGCATCAATGTTTTTTTCTTCTAATGCTGCAACAATATCATGACCTAATTGTCCTTTGACACCAGTTACTAATACTCTCATTGATTCACTCTTCCTTTATCAACATACATTTTTTGGAAATAATTTTGATATTCACCTGATAAGATATTTTGCCACCATTCTTTATTATTCAAATACCATTCAATCGTTTGTTGTATACCAGTATCAAAATTATATTTTGGTTGCCATCCTAATTCGGTTTCTAATTTTGTAGGATCAATAGCATATCTTCTATCATGTCCTTTTCTATCAGTGACAAACTGAATCAAGCTTTCTGGTTTATTTAAAGCTTTTAAAATAGTTTTCACAACCTCTAGATTTGTTCTTTCATTATGTCCACCAACATTATAAACTTCCCCTACTCGACCATTTCTTACAATTAAATCAATAGCAACACAATGATCATAAACATGAAGCCAATCTCTTACATTGGCCCCATCACCATATACAGGTAATGATTCATCAGCTAAAGCTCTTGAAATCATTAATGGAATTAATTTTTCAGGAAAATGATATGGTCCATAGTTATTACTACAACGACTAATGGTTACAGGTAATCCATAAGTACGGTGATAAGCTAAAACAAATAAATCAGCTGATGCTTTAGAAGAACTATAAGGACTAGATGTATGAAGTGGTGTTTCTTCAGTAAAGAATAAATCTGGTCTATCTAATGGTAAATCTCCATAAACTTCATCCGTAGATACTTGATGATATCTTTTGATGCCATATTCGTTACATGCATCAAGTAGTGTTGTCGTCCCCATCACATTTGTTCTGACAAAACTTTCAGGATCTTCAATACTTCTATCAACATGACTTTCTGCTGCAAAATTAATCACAATATCAAACTTTTCTTTTTTAAACAAATCAAAGATAAACGCCCTATCAGCAATATCGCCTTTAATAAATTTATAATTTGGTTTCCCTTCTACTGGTTTACATGTCTCTAAATTACCAGCATATGTTAATAAATCCAAATTCACAATCATATCATCAGGATACTTATTAACCATATAATGGACAAAATTTCCACCAATAAAACCAGCTCCACCTGTCACTAATATTTTCATTTCAAACCTCCATAAACAAATTGATTATTCGCCTCTTCTAAAGTCGGTCCAACTTGATCTTTTTCACTTAAAACAGGCTCAATCCCATTCAATAAGCTTCCCCAATCAACATTCACTGTTGGATCATCATAACGCATACAACCTTCAGAATCCTTATGATAAACATTATCCACTTTATATCTAAACTCAACATCATCTGTTAAAGTTAAAAACCCATGAGCAAAACCTTGAGGAATATAAAATTGGCGATGATTATCAGCACTTATTTCCACTGATACCCATTGTCCATAAGTAGGACTTCCTTTTCTAATATCAACTGCAACATCAATAACTTTACCTTTACTACATGATACAAGTTTAGCTTGTGCATAAGGTGGATTTTGCCAATGAAGGCCTCTTAATGTTCCTTTTTGAGCACTAAAAGACATATTATCTTGAACAAATTCACATGTGATTCCTAATTTTTCATATTTAGGTTTATTATATGTTTCACTAAAATATCCTCGATGATCACCAAAAACATCCGTTTCAATAATCAAAACCCCAGGAATTTTTGTTTCTATTGCTTTCATTAATCAATATACTTCCCTTCTAAAACATCTTTTAAATATTTACCATATTGATTCTTACTATATAACTCAATGGCTTTTATTAAATCATCTTGAGTAATCCAATGATTCAAATAAGCTATTTCCTCTAAACATGCTACTTTTCTATGAGAATGTGTTTCAATTGTTTTCACAAAATTTGTCGCATCAACTAATGATTCATGAGTCCCTGTATCCAACCAGGTAAAACCTTGACCTAATAATGTCACTTCTAGATTACCTTTTTCTAAATAAATACGATTTAAATCTGTAATCTCATATTCTCCTCTAGCACTTGGTTTAATACTCTTCGCATATTTAACCACATTTTCATCATAAAAATATAAACCAGTAACAGCATAATTAGATTTTGGCTCAGTTGGTTTTTCTTCAATGGATATAGCTTTTCCATCACTATCAAATTCAACAACACCAAATCTCTCTGGATCATCAACATAATAACCAAAAACAGTAGCTCCCCATTTCTTATTAGCTGCTTCTTTCAAACGTTTTGTAAGACCATGTCCATGGAATATATTATCTCCTAAAATCATGGCACAGCTATCACCATCAATAAATTCTTCACCTAAAATAAAGGCTTGTGCTAAACCATCAGGTGATGGTTGTACTTTATATGATAAGTGAATACCAAATTGATGACCATCTTTTAATAATTCCTGAAAACGAGGTGTATCTTCAGGTGTTGATATAATTAAAATATCCTTGATTCCTGCATTCATTAAGATACTTAATGGATAATAAATCATAGGTTTATCATAAATAGGTAATAATTGCTTACTTGTGACTTGTGTAAGTGGATATAATCTTGTTCCACTACCTCCTGCTAAAATAATGCCTTTCATATGAATCCTCCTTAAACAAGTAAAATATAAACCATGACGTAACGTCATGGTCAACAACTATTTTTCACAAATAAATACCCCTGCATCTTTCGTAATATACATTGGTTTTTTCATCTTTCTAAGGACATATTTTTCAAATCTAGGATAATCTTTTAAAATATATTCACTTTGATTACCATGGCATGATAATATATATTGAATAATATCATTTGCATTATCGACTAATAAATAATCATCATGATGTCTCATATCAATTTGATGAAAATAAAGCTTTAATATATCATAACCATTTTCTAAACCAAAAATATCATATAATGAAACATTTGATAAAGTTATCTTAGGATCATATTCTTTAACTAATTCTGTTATTTCTTTCATATGTTTCATACCATATGTACTAGCATATAATTTCCCATTAGGTTTTAATACTCTTTTGATTTCCTTTAAAGCTAATGATAAATCAGCCACATAAAATAAAACATGATTTGCAATGACTATATCAAATGTCTCATCACTAAAAGGTATCTGTTGCCCGTCAAAACATTGATAAGTAATATTGGATATATGAGATAAATTTTTAAAAGCATCATTGAGCATACCTAAAGAAACATCTGATAAAATAATTTCTAAATCATCTAGATGATCTTGATTCAATGTCCATAGCTTCCCATTGCCACAACCAATCTCTAATATTTTCATCCCAGGTTTTAAATCATACTGAGCAAATAGCCATACAAACCATTGTATAGGATTTTGTGAATACTTTTCATGTAAATGAATACGTACATTAATATTATTCGCATTCTTATATTGTTCTACGAGTTCTTTTTCCATAGAATCAAAATTAATACGATCCCATACTTCTTTCCAATCTATATTTTCATTATCACTAATATATTCTTTCGTTTTTTCTAAGGATTGTTTAATATTTTGTAGATTTTCTATTTTCTTATCAATCATTTGTTTTTGTAAATCAAGTGATTCCTGTAAAGATAAAGTATTATCATTGATAATTTGTGCAAAAATGTCATTTAAAGAAAACCCCAAAGATTTTAAAGATAATATTTTTTGTAGTT
The DNA here is from genome assembly GCA_021200395.1 of Erysipelotrichaceae bacterium. GTDB lineage: Bacteria > Bacillota_I > Bacilli_A > Erysipelotrichales > Coprobacillaceae > JAJQDJ01. Next base: position 288 of record JAJQGQ010000199.1, on the reverse strand, counting down.
TTATAAAATCTTTATCCGTATATAAACGATACCCATTATCAGCAATCTTTGAGGGTTTTAATAACCCTATTTGATCATAATATCTTATTGTACGAATCGATAAATTCGCCATTTTGGCAAATTCTCCTGTTTTATAATATTTCATGTTATCACCACAATTATTATGACATTTTTTAATAGTTTAAGCAATGAGTATTCATAATAAAAGCGAGGAATCATCATGATTCCTCGTATTTTAGATGTTCTCAAATAACTTGGGAAATCGATAGGCACTCAAAATTTATGGGG
>JAJQGQ010000224.1 GCA_021200395.1 Erysipelotrichaceae bacterium | reverse complement strand
TTTTATTACCTATCAATAAATACAAAAATCCCCCTAAAATTGGAAATATCAATATAAGAATAATCCATGATATCTTATAAGAAGGATTTTCCTCTTTATTCACTAACCACAATACTACAAAAATACTTAAAATCTCTAAAACATAATTCAACCATGAAACAATTTCTAAAACTTGACTATAAACCAAAAACCACCATATCAATTGCAATATAATTAATAAGCCATAATCAAATAGACGACTTAAAAATATCTTAGGCACCTTCATAAGAAATCATCTCCACTAATATATAAACTGTTGTCATCACATCATGATGATCTAATAATTGATATTTCATTTGTATACTATGATCATTTTTAGTAAATTTTAAAAGTCTAGTAGTTATATTAACTTTACCATAGCCAACATCATACTGATTATAAACATCTTTATGATAATCAAATAATAAAGAAGAAGTTCCATGACTTAAAACAACTTTATGATTATCATAATATATACATATATCTTTAAAAGACAGTTTGCCTATTTCATAATGACCTATTTCATTATATTCAACTGTTTCTTTATCGTTATCTGTTATAAATATAGCTTTATAATGAACTTTAATTTGCATCATGTCATCTCCTTAAAAATGATAGGTATATTATAACATGGTTTTGTTAAAAATAAATGAAGAGGTGATATTGTTGGTGAGAATTATCAAATGGATAAGAAGATTGGTTATATGTATCATGATATTAGTGATGAGTATCTATGTATTAGGATATATTATTGAAGAACCTGATTTAGGGGATCATCAATATATTAAGTTATATGATAATCAAAACAATTTATATTATTCATCATCCCAAAGTGACAATGTCACTTTGGAAGATGTTTCTCATTATTTTATAGATGCGATTATAGCGATTGAGGATCATCGTTTTTATGAGCATAAGGGATTTGATATCATTGGTATTGTAAGAGCTATTAAGGTTAATATTTTTTCGGATGATTTACAAGGTGCCAGTACGATCACTCAACAATATGCAAGATTGATGTATCTAACAAATGAGAAGACATGGAATAGAAAGTTGAATGAAGCTTTTTTAGCGATAAGATTGGAAATGCATTATGATAAGGATACGATATTGGAAGGTTATATGAATACGGTTTATTTTGGTCATGGGATTTATGGTATTCGTAAGGCTGCCAGGTATTATTTTGATAAGGAGCCAAGTGAATTGGATTTGAATGAAGCATCGATGTTAGCAGGTGTGATCAATGGTCCTGAGTATTATTCACCTTTTAATGATGAAGAGGCTGCTAAAGAGAGACAATTATTGGTTTTAGAGGCCATGGTAACATATGGATATATTGAAGATGTTCAAGCTAGTAATGCTTATGAGACTGATTTTATATTGAATGATAATGCCTCTAAAACAATAGAAAATAGTTATCCTTATTTTAAAGATACTGTATTGAATGAATTAGAGGAACTTGGTTATTTGACTGATAGTTATATCAATCAAGGATTAAACGTCGAAACATCTTTAGATGTTTCTATTCAAGATACCTTGGAAGATACTGTTAATGAACAGTTAGAGGATAAGAATGAATTAGAAGTGGCATCAATGATTGTTGATCATGATGCTCATATATTGGCTTTAATTGGTGGTGCTGATTATACTTCGTCTCAGTTTAACCGCGCAACTTCTTCTTCAAGACAAATAGGATCAACCATGAAACCATTACTCTATTATGTTGCTTTAGAGAATGGTTTTACACCGATAACCAAATTCAAAAGTGAAGAAACAACCTTCCAATTAGAAAATGGTGAGACTTACTCACCCTCTAATTTTAATGATAAATATGCTCATGATGATATAACTTTAGCTCAAGCTATTGCCGTTAGTGATAATATATATGCAGTTAAAACTCATTTGTTTTTAGGAGAAAATGCTTTGGTTAGCTTATTAAATCAATTTGGTTATACTGACATATCTCCTAATCCTTCTTTAGCCCTTGGTACATTAAATACCAATATTTATGATTTATCGTCAGCTTACGTTACTATTTCCAATGAAGGTATCTATAACGATATCCATACCATTACCAAAATAACAAATGATAATGGCGAAATACTCTACGAATATATACCAACTAATAAACAACTTCTTAATCAAGATATATGCCTGGTCCTATCACAACTCTTAACTTCCCCTTTTCATGAAGAATTCTCTACATATGCATCAGCTACCATGGCCAACTACCAAGTAAATAGTACATTTGCGGTTAAAACTGGAACAACAGCTTATGATTCATTATGTATTGGTTATAATCCTAACTATACTATATTATCATGGTGCGGATATGATGATAATAGAGAGATGACACTACAAACACAAACACGTATTCCTAAGATCATATTTCAAACTATGGCCAATTATCTTCAAGAAGATGATATTTGGTATGAACCAACAGATTCTATTGAACAAGTTCCTATTAATCCATTAACTGGTGAATATGATGAAAATGGTATGATTTATTGGTTTAAAAAATGAGTGAGTTTTGTGAAACTCACTCATTTATATTTATTCAGTTTTTCTTTTCTTAATACTAATATAAGCAACAGCACCTGATAACATCATAATTGTAAATGTTTCAAATAACATATAATCATCACCAGTTTTTACAATACTTGTATCTTCACTAGTACTTGTTTCATCACTTGTATCAGTTTCATCATCATTACTGATTGAAGCAAGATAAGCGGCAAGTGCTTCTTTTGCACTTGCTAAAGTAGCAGATGCACTTTGATAATTAGCATAAGCTGTTTCATAAGCTTCTTCAGCTACTTCAAGAGCAGCAATTGCTTCTTCGTATGCAACTTCAGCAGTTTCTAGAGCTGCTAAAGCATCTGCATAAGCCTCAATAAGTTCATATAAAGTTGCTGTTAATTCAGATTCAAGTGGTAATTCAATCAATTCCTCACCATTAGCAACTTGCTGTAAAAGAGTAGCAAATCCTTGAATATCAGCTAAGTACAATTGAAGATTTTCAATTTCTTGAGTCAATGTTGCAATAGTAGATTCTAATTCATCTAATGCAGCCTCATATGTAGCTATTTGAGATTCTAATTCTGCTACAGTAGCTTGAGCTGATACTAATTTTTCATTAGCTTCGCTAGCTGAATCCATTATTTCTTGATATGGAGCAAGTACTTCTTGAGCATCGGCTAAAACAGCTGAAGCTTCTTCATATACCTCTTGAGCAGCATCCAAATCTTCTTGAGCATTTATCAACGTTCCTTCTGCCACTGCAACATCCTCTTCGGCAGTATATACATCGAAGTCAGCATTGTTTAATGCAATTGTTGCAGCAGTTTGTGCTTCTTGTGCAGCTTCCAATGCTTCCTCTGCACTAGTCAATGCTGCTTGAGCAGCATTAATATCATCACTATAGCTTGTTACAGCATCTTGAGCGTCTTCTAATGTAGCATTGGCATTTGCTACTTCTTCATCAGCAGCATCCTTAACTGCTTGAGCAGCTGCTAAAGTAGCTTGAGCTGTTTCCAATGCTTCTGCAGCGATCGTGTTTGCTTTAGTTGCTTCATCATAAGCTGTTTGGGCACTTGCAAAGGCATCGCTCGCATCTTCATAAGCAGTTTGAGCATACTCTAATGCTGTTTCCGCAGCTTCTTGAGCTTCTAACGCTGCATTTAAAGTAGCTAAAGTAGTGGCTATTTCATTATTTGCATTAGTAACATATGCTTCAAGATCAGCTTTGGCTGTTTCTAATGCAGTTGTAGCTGATTCAACATCATTTGTTGCCTCATCATATGCTTTTTGTGCAATTGCCAAAATTGCTTTTGCACTTGTTAAAGTGTCATTTGCTGATTCTAATGCTTTAGTAGCAGTATCGGCAACCTCCGATTTAGCAGTGACATTTGCTTTTGCTGTTGTTACAGCAGTTTCAGCTTCACTTACTTCATATTCAGCATCAGTTACAGCTTGTTCTAATGTAGAAGTTTCATCTTTTAAAGCAGCAGTTTCAGCCTGAGCAGCTTCATAAGCTTCTTGTGCGGCTTCTTGTGCTTCTTGTGCGGCTTTTAATTCAGCAACAGCAGTTTCATAATTACTTTCTGCATTTACAAGAGAATCATAATATTCATTCAAAAGTTTGAAATAATCATCAACATCAATACCACTATTATCTGATGAAAATGTCTGTCCCCAGTCATATTTAAAAACATATGTATATCCGTTTTCTTCAATACTATAAGTACCATTTTGTGTGACTGCGAATCCAGTAGTTGTATAAGATGACTTGATAATATTTAAATAATGACCAGTTTCTCCACCATTATTAGTTTCATAGTTTTCTTTTTCTTCATAATACCAACCATCAAAAGGATCATAGTTTTCATAAGTAGCATACGCCAAATTTTCCCCAACATTGTAACATTTAGAATGTCCAGTATATACTGCTGAATAATTCAAATTGATTTCAGCAATCATCATCAAGTAACTAGAAACTTTCAATTCAGTTAAATTATTTTCACTTCTTAAATCATTACAGTATTGAATATATTCGAGAGTAGCCAACAGATTCTCTAAACTAGTTGCATCTCCATCTGCACCTAAATCTGTATAACCATATACTAAATCTCCCTCTGCAAGGGCGTCATATACTGCCATAGCTGCAGTTGCATCATCGATTACGGATTGTGAAACATTCTCATTTTCTGAAAGCCATTCAAAAAATCCATAGCTTCCTTTTTCAATCGCAGTAGTCGCATTTTGCCAAGTTGAATACAATGCTTCTACTTCATCAGCTAAGTCTGCTACTGTTTGTTGAGCGCCTTCATATGAAGCTAAAGCTTCAGCTTCGGCTTCCCCAGCAGTTTTAATAGCTTCTTCATTATCAGCTAATGCTTGTTCAGCTTCCCCTAATGCTTTTTCGGCTTCTCCTAAATTACTCTCTGCTGTTTCTAGTTCTTCATTAGCACTATCTAATTCAGCTTGTGCAACTGCAAGTTCTGATTCGGCTGTATTTACAGCTATTTGTGCTGTTGCAACATCAGCTTCAGCTTCACTAAGGGTTGTTGCTGCTTCACTTTGAGTTACTTGTGCAGTTGCTAAAGTAGTTTCTGCAGAAGTAACATCATTTTGTAATGCTGTATATTCAGCATCTTCTTCTAATGCTTGTAATGCTTCATCGTATGCATCTTGAGCTTCGGTTACTGCATTATCTGCATCATCTTTTGCGTCTTGTGCTTCTGTTAGAGCAATAGTTGCTTCCTCTAATGCTGCTTCAGCTTCTTCTAAAGCTGTTTGAGCGTCTTCAAGATTAGCTGTAGCTTCTTCAACACCTTCCTCAGCTTCACTATATGCTGTTTTTGCTTCACTAAGTGCCTCATCAGCTTCACTTTGAGTGGCCTGTGCTTCAGCCAATGCTTCTTCAGCTGCTGTTACCGTAGCTAATAATGTTGCGTATTCCTCATCATCTTCTGTTAATTCAGCTAAAGCAGCTTGAGCATCTATTAACGCTTCCTCAGCAGCAGTTACTGCACTATCAGCACTTTCTTTTGCTTCTTGAGCAGCTGTTAAATTTTCTTGGGCAGTTGCTAATGCTTCTTCAGCTTCATCACTTGCTGCAGTTGCCTCTTCTAAAGCTGCTGTTGCATCTGCTAAATCTTCGCTTGCTTCATCATAAACAGCTTGTGCATCCGCAACATCTGATGCAGCTACATTATATTCTTCTTGAATATCATCAGCTGCTGCTTGTGCTTCATCATATTCACTTTGAGCGGTTTCTAAAGCTGCATTAGCCTCATCTAAATCTGTTAATGCAGTAGATAAACTCTCACTTAATTCACTAGCAGTACTTTCAGCTTCTTCTAAAGTCTCTTCTGCTTCTTCCAATTCATCAGTTACTGAATCAGTTGCGGATTGGATAGCAGAACTTGCTGTTTCATAAGCAGTATCAGCTGTTGATTGAGCTTGTGAATAAGTCGTGCTTGCTTCATTAGCAGCCACTTGGGTTTCTCCTAATGTTTCTGATGTTGCTTGCATTTTTTCGCCTGTTTCATCCACAGTACTTTGAGCACTAGATACAGCATCTTCTAAGTCTGATAATGATGTTTCAGTAGATGTAACAACTGTAGTATCAGTATCATCAGTTGATTCAGTTGCAAAAACAGGTGAAGCGTTTGTGGCAATCATACTTGTTGCTGCAACTATGGATAATAGTTTCTCTTTTTTCATTTTTCTCTCTTTTTCCCTTCATATGATTATAATCTTGTATTTAATTATATAGATAAAATCCACATAATTAATAGACTATGAATTTATTATACTATTTCTCACTCCATAAATTCAACACACAATTTGTTATTCTACGAAATTTTATGTTAAGATTTTGATTTTATATTGGTATAATAGTTACGAGGTGAAAACATGAGTGATTTAAGTCGTTTTATCAAAGCACAAGAGAATAGTTATAATCAAGCTTTAAAAGAAATAAGAAGTGGACATAAACAAAGTCATTGGATCTGGTATATTTTTCCTCAAATTATAGGTTTGGGGAGAAGTTCTACTGCAGTATATTATTCTATTAATAGTGTTAAAGAAGCACGAGATTATTATGATAATGATATATTAGGTAAAAGATTAATTGAAATAAGTGAATCATTATTAGAGTTAGATAATAATGATCCAATGGATGTTATGGGTTATCCTGATCATTTCAAGTTATGTTCATGTATGACTTTGTTTGATTATGTGAGTGATAATGATATATTTAAAAAAGTATTAGATAAATACTATAATGGAAAAAAAGATCAAAAAACTTTAGATATCTTAAAAGAGCTGTCAGTTTGACAGCTCTTAGTATTTCATATCAAATGCTTTTTCACTAGGAAGAACGGGTATTTCTTCTACATCCATTTGTGTGATTCTAATATATCTTGTATTATTCATATAACTAATGGCTTGTTCTATCTTGTCTGGATCACCTTGGATGCAAGCTTCCACAGTTCCGTCATATTTATTTCTTACCCAACCAGTGAGTTTTAAACGCATACAAGCTTGATAAAGTGTTACTCTAAAACCAACACCTTGTACTCTTCCATGAAATATATAATGTTTTCTAACCAATAAAATCTTCCTTTCTTATTTTTCCATTGCTACTTTGATTCTTCTAGCTGCTTCTTTTAAGTCTTCATCAGATGATGCAATAGAGAATCTCACATGACACTTATCACTTGGGGAAAAAGCTACTCCAGGAGCACCTGCTACATGTGCTTCTTCTAAGATATAATTACATAAACTTTCTGAATCATTATAACCTTCCTTAGTAAATTCAACCCAAGCATAGAAAGCACCTTCAGGCATAATAGCTTTTACACCTTGAATATTATTTAAATCTTCTATAAAGAAATTTCTTCTTCTTAAATAAGCTTGCCTCATCTCTTCAATTTCCTTATGACAAGTTAAAGCTTTAATGGCTCCATATTGCACAAATGAATTGACACATGTAATAGAATGTTGGTAAACCTTATTAATATATCCAATATTTTCCTTAGAAGCAACAATATAACCCAAACGCCATCCTGTCATAGCATATCCTTTAGAAAATCCCATAATCGTAATGACTTTATCAGCAATTTCCTTATTAGCTGCTAAAGAAAGATGTGGTCTTTCATAAATCAAATGTTCATAGATTTCATCCATCAATATAGAAACATCCGTTTCCTTAATATAATCAACCAATTCATCAATCTCTTCTTGAGTCAAATCATGTCCTGTCGGATTACTTGGACTACAAACAATCACCATTCTTGTTCTATCATTTGTCTTCGATAAAAGTTTGTCTTTTGTCAACTTAAAGTTGTCTTCTTCCGTTAACTCTAAAAATACAGGTACTGCCCCATTCGCTATCAACATAGGTTCATAAGACACCCAGCTAGGAGCTACAATAATAACTTCATCACCTTCATTCAACAATGATTGAATACTTAAAAATAATGCATACTTACCACCAGGTGTTAAGACTATTTGATCAATAGTAGCATCAATATTATTTTCAGCTTTGAGTTTGTCTACAATGCCTTCTCTTAATGCCTTGACCCCGCCACCCATAGTATAGTGGGTTTCCCCATTGTTTAAAGCATCAATAGCTGCTTGTTTAATGGGCTCTGGTGTATCGAAGTTTGGTTCTCCTCCAGCGAGATTAATGATATCTATACCATTTGCTTTTAATTCATTGGCTTTGACACTCATAGCCATGGTTGCTGATGGTTTTAATTGTTTAACACGATTATTACCTAATTCTCTCATTTTGTTACCTCTTTTCTTTGTATTGATTATACTAAAAAAATGGATGAAAATCATCCATTATTTATAACAAATGTTTTTTTGCAAAATTCCAAGTATCACGACACATATCATCAAGTGTCTTCTCTGCTACCCAGCCAAGTTCTTCTTTTGCACGTGTTGGATCAGCATAACATGTTGCAATATCACCAGGACGTCTATCCTTAA
>JAJQGQ010000141.1 GCA_021200395.1 Erysipelotrichaceae bacterium | reverse complement strand
AATTTTAAATTGCTGCTGTTTATAAGTCATTGTATCACCAATATTAGTTTAACCTAAATTGGAAACAGTATTCTACAAAAAAAGACTTAATTTTTAGAATCTTTTAACAAATCTCTAATTTCAGTTAACAATTCTTCGCTTGTAGGTCCTGCAGGTGGTTCTTCAGCTGCTTCTTCTTCCTTCTTAGCCATAGAAGTTAATTTCATAATAAATCTTAACATAATGAAAATAACTAATGCAATGATTAAAAAATCAATAACTGCCTGAATAAAACTTCCATAATTAATGGCAATTGCTTCAGATTCAGCTGTTGCAGCCTTCAATACAAAAGACATTGAAGTAAAATCTGCTGCACCAGTTAGCAAAGTAATAACAGGCATAATAACATCATTAACTAATGATGATACAATACTGCTAAAAGCGCCACCAATAATAACACCAATAGCCATGTCTATGACATTTCCACGCATCGCAAATTCTTTAAAATCCTGAAAAAACTTTTTCATACTAGTCTTACCTCCATCACTCCCGGAACTTCCTCAATCAAAATTTGCTCAACACCATCTTTAAGCGTTACATCTATTAGAGAACAGCCCATGCAAGCACCAAACATTTGAACGTAAACAATGCCATCTTCTAATTTCACAAATTCAATGTCACCGCCATCACGTTGTAAATAAGGTCTTAATTTGTGAATGACTTTCACAACTTCCTTTTCCATTTCTAACTGATTCATTCAACGAGCCTCCTTTTTTTTCTTACATATTATAACACATTTTACAAAATATAAAAGCCTGAAGACTTATTTTCGCTTTATTGTGAGAAAAGTTTGTGTTATAATTTAAGATGATTGGAGGTCTGTTAATGGAACATCGAATCAGAACTGGTGATATAATTGATGTAACCATTACTGGTATACAACCCTATGGTGCTTTTGCCTCTTTACCTGATCATACTTCAGGATTAATTCACATTTCAGAAATATCTGATAAATTTGTACGTAATGTAGAGAACTATGTGCATGTTGGTGAAGTTATCCGCGTCAAAGTTATTGATATTGATGAAGAAACGCATCAAGCCAAGCTTTCTTTAAAGGCGGTACGTTTAGCTAAAAGAAAATATAAGAGAGCTTATAAAAATCGAAGGGAAAAGATAAAAGAAACACCTTTAGGTTTTAATCCATTACAAGAGAAATTACCTGAGTGGATTGCTCAAGGTATTATTAAGGAGGAAGAATGATGATTAAAGTTGATTTATCAAAAGCAAAATTAGCTGAAAGTGTAGAATCATATAAAGATCAAGTTGCATCTATTCATGATATGATTCACAACAAAACTGGCGCAGGAAATGATTTTCTTGGCTGGGTTGACTTACCTTTAAATTATGATAAGGAAGAAGTAAAAGCAATTAAGGCAAAAGTTGATGAATTAAAAGACGAAATTGACGTTTTATTAGTATGTGGTATTGGTGGATCTTATTTAGGTGCAAGAGCTGCAATTGAAGCATTGAATGGTTTATTCCCTGCAAATAAAGTAGAAATTATATATGTAGGTAATACTTTCTCTTCTAATTATATTGCTCAAGTAAAAGAATATGTAAAAGATAAGGAATTCGCAATCAATTGTATTTCTAAGTCTGGAACAACTACTGAAACATCTATAGCTTTTAGAATTTTCAAAGATATGCTTGAAAAGACAAAAGGAAAAGAAGTTGCTAGAAAGAGAATTATTGCTACTACTGATAAAGCAAGAGGAGCTTTAAAAACATTATCTAATAATGAAGGATATACAACATTTGTTGTGCCTGATGATGTAGGTGGACGTTATTCTGTATTAACTGCTGTAGGTTTATTCCCAATTGCTATGGCTGGTATTGACATTGATGCCTTGTTAGCTGGTGCTGCAAAAGCCAGAGAAGATCTAAATAATCCTAATATTGAAGAAAACCCTGCTTATCAATATGGTGTTGCCAGACAAATCTTATGCAAACAAGGATATCCTGCTGAAATGTTTGTAACTTATGAATTACAATTACAAATGACTGCTGAATGGTGGAAACAATTATTTGGTGAATCTGAAGGAAAAGAAGGAAAAGGTATATTACCTACAAGTGCAACATTCTCTACTGACTTGCATTCATTAGGTCAATTTATTCAAGAAGGTACAAAAGTACTCTATGAAACAGTATTAAAGATTGAAAAACCTATTTCTGATATTGAAATCCCTAGTGATCCAGATAATTTAGATAATTTAAATTATTTAGCTGGTAAAACTGTTGATTATGTTAATAAGAAAGCTTGTGAAGGAACTATTGATGCCCATGTTAATACTGGTGGTGTTCCTAATATTCAAATTACTATGGATGAATTAACACCATATACATATGGATACATGATTTATTTCTTTGAAAAAGCATGTGCTTTATCAGTTTACTTATTAGATGTTAACCCATTTAATCAACCTGGTGTTGAAGTTTATAAAAAGAATATGTTTAAATTACTAGGTAAACCTGGTGTATAAGAAGTGGAATATTCCACTTCTTATTTTTTTAATAATCATTTTCAATATAAACATCATTTTCAAAATCACTCGCTGTTATTCTGGCATCTGAGCCAAATTCAATAATATCACAATGGATATTCAAAACATCATGAACATTTTCTTCATTATCTTTATAATGATTAATTGAACCAGTTCCTAAAATAAATAATTGTTTGCCTTTTTTCACATGTTGTTCCATAACTTCAGCCATACGATTCCATACAGAACACTTCAAATAGAATGTATCATTCTTTTTATTATTATTAGAAGTTGCAATAGTGAAATTACAGACTTTAGCATCATTAACAACTTTTACTTCAGCATCTTTAGTAATTCTTCCACTTAAAATAATTTTAAACATAATATAAATCCTCCCATAAAAGGTGGAATAATCCACCTTTTAATCTACATATTTCTTTTTCTTGTAAGATAAATAAACACCGCTAATACCGACAACAAATGTCATCCACCATAAAGCTTCAACAGGAGTATCATCACCAGTTGTTACTGTGACAGTAGGAACAGGTGTATTCACATATTCCAAAGAATAAACGTCACCAACATTTTCTAAATCATCATCAATAATAACTTCAATAACTTCATTAGATAATTGATATCCTTTAGGAGCTTGTGTTTCACGAATATAATATGTTCCATATTCTAATTCTGTAAATGTAACTATACCTGTATCTTTATCAGCATGAGCACTTGTAATTTCTTGAGTGCACTCTTTATCACTATATAATGTGAACATAAAATCTAAATTTTTGATTGTTTTATTTGTGACAGAATCAATTTTAATGACTTGAATATCAGTAAGTATTTTTTCATCAACAATGGTATAATATTCATTCACTTTATCATTAGAAATAGTAAACTCTATATCATTAGCTACATAATATCCATTAGGAGCTGCTTCTTCATGCAGTGTATAAGTCTTTCCTTCAACCATTCCACTAATAGCATGTGCTTCTGTTGTAGATACCCATTCATCGACAATATTACCCTCTTCATCTATCACTTGAATGGTTGCACCTTCAACCTCTTCACCACCAACATCTTCTTTTGTCATAAATACTTGTTTATCAATCAATGTGATTTCTTGATTAACTTTTTCTTCAGTAACCGTAAATTCTACATCAGTGGCAACAACATAACCATCAGGAGCATATTCTTCATGCAGTGTATAACTCTTTCCTTCAACCAATCCACTAATAGCATGTGCTTCTGTTGTAGATACCCATTCATCGACAATATTACCCTCTTCATCTATCACTTGAATGGTTGCACCTTCAACCTCTTCACCACCAACATCTTCTTTTGTCATAAATACTTGTTTATCAATCAATGTGATTTCTTGATTAACTTTTTCTTCAGTAACCGTAAATTCTACATCAGTGGCAACAACATAACCATCAGGAGCATATTCTTCATGCAGTGTATAACTCTTTCCTTCAACCAATCCACTAATAGCATGTGCTTCTGTTGTAGATACCCATTCATCGACAATATTACCATCTTCATCTATCACTTGAATGGTCGCACCTTCAACCTCTTCACCACCAACGTCTTCTTTAGTCATGAACACTTGTTTATCAATCATATTGATTATTTGATTTTCATCTTCAGTAACTGTAAATTCTACGTCACTAGCAGTTACATAACCATCTGGAGTCTCAATTTCCTGCAAAATGTAAGTCTTACCTACTTCAAGATTACTTGCACGATAATTTAAAGCATTACCATCTTCATCGACATAGTAGACTCTTGTCTTTGCATAACTTTCACCAGTCTCAGCACTATAGCCTTTGGTATTAACTTCTACACGATAAACACCATTACTATATGTAATAATTGTTTCACTACTACCTGTTGTGCCACTTTGAACAATAAATGATTTTGCGACAGCATAAACACCATCTTCAACAATGATTTCTTTAATCGTATCAGTTATTTCATAAGTAGCTGTCGTTGTTGTCCATGTATCAACAACTTCTCCAGTTTCTTTATCGACAATTTGTAATGTAGCACCACTAATTAAATTACCATCAACATCAGTTTTAGTAATTGTCACTTGTTTATCAGTCATCGTTACTTTTTCAATTTCACTTGAATAAGTAAAGGTAATATCAGTAGATACTGCATATCCATCAGGAGCTGTTGTTTCACTTAATGTATAGACATGTCCATAAATTAATCCTTTTACAAGATGTTCTTCGGTAGTAGAAGTCCATTCATCAATAATCGTATTAGTGGTATTATCAGTCAATACCATTTGAGCACCTTCAACTTCATTGCCACCAACATCAGTCTTACTAAAATATGTTTCGGTTAATTCATTATCAGCTGATTTTTCTATTTCATAAACTTTCGTAATATTGTCTTCAATAGTAAAATTATATTCAATGGCATCTTCTAATAATACATAACCATCTTGTGTTTCAACTTCACTCAATAAATAAGAAGCACCTGTCAATCCTAAAGGTAAATTTGTAATTTCTATAACACCATTTTCATTAATTTCATATATTCCATCTTCATAATCCTTAGTAACAATATCACCTTTAGCATAAATAATTGAACCATCAGTTGGATCAATAATATTACTATTAGCTGTTAATTGGAATTTAATTCCTTTATTGATAATGTCTTCAGATAATTCTGTAGATTTGTTTAAAATAATTGTACCAGTAGGTTTTTCATCCACAATATTGACAGTAATAATAGGATCATTATCTTCATCAAACGTAATTGAAGTATTTGTAGAAGTAATTTCTACTTTCACTTCATCAGCTAAAAGGAAACCATCTGGAGAAGTGATTTCTTCGATATAATACGTTCCTGTTTCTACCATATTACTTAAATAAGCAATACCATGTTCATCAGTTGTCCATGAATCTATATATACCCATCCTGATTTTTGTTGAATATAATTTCCATCAGAATCTTTTAATTTAAAAGTAGCATTAGACAAAGTAACAATATTTCCTTCTTCATCAGTCTTAACTAATTTAAGCCATGCTTTAAAAGGAGCATTATTAACAACACGATATTCGATTTCTTCATCTTCATCAATCGTTACAAAGAAATCTCCACCAGCATAATAGTTTTCAGGTGTATATGTTTCTTTCACAAGATAAACACCATAAGGTAAATCAACAGAAGTGGCACGACCATTAGCATCAGTCGTTAAAACATCATATGTCATAGCTTCATCCCATCCAACGCTTTGAACTTCACTGTAAAGCTTGATAGTGAATTCAACACCTTCAAGTCCATCCTGAACACCAGTTGAACCATCAGAACCAATCTTTGAAATCTGAATTCTGCCTTTAATAACATCTTCTTTTGAAGTTACTGATTTAGAGGTAACGTTCTTTGTGTTGTTTTCAGGAGTTAATGTAACCACATTTATTGTAGAAGTTACTAAATATCCTTCTGAAGCTTCAGTTTCTTCTATTACATAAGTTCCCATTGGTAAATTTGTCCATGAGATTTCAGCATTACTATCAGTTGATTTTTCACCAGTATCGCCCCAAGTAGAAATGCCAACAGTCTTAGTAGAAATTGTTTCACCTTTTTCAAATAAAACTTCGCCACTAGCAGGATCTAAAATATCTTCATATGCTTTTAAAACATAAGTAGCACCAGTAAGCATTGCATCACCTTGAGCAATTTCACCAGTTTCACTATCTTCCTTAGTCAAATAGATAGAGCCAACAACTGGCTCATTAGAAATTGTTAAAGTATAAACCTTGCTATCTTCACTAATTGATTGAGTTAAAGTAGTTGTAGCGATTGTATAATTTTCAGGATTTGTCTTTTCTCTTATCAAATAAGTTCCATAAACAAGTTCTCCAGAAATAGCGGTTCCTGTATCATCAGTAATAATAGTTTCTACAACTGTTGATCCATCTTCACTTAAAATTTCAAATTCAGTACCTGCTTTTTGAACAATTTCACCAGTTTTTGAATCAGTTTTTGTTACCTTGATATATCCTTTAACAACATCTTCTTCGACAGTAATAGATTCAGCAATTGCAGAAGAAGTATTATCTGAAGATGTTAAAGTAACTGTATAAGTTTTTTCACTAACATTATATCCTGTAGATGCACTTGTTTCACTAATAATATAGGTACCCATTGGAAGATTTGACCATGTAATCTGTCCATCACTATCAGTTGTCTTAGAACCTGTATCACCCCATGTTGAGTTACCAACAGTTTTCACTGATATAGTTGTACCAGCTGAATATAAAACATTTCCCGTAGCAGGATTTAAGATATCCTCTTTTGCCTTTAAAACATAAGTAGCTCCTTCCAGTGTTGCTTTTCCTTGAGCATCATCTGTTTCACTATCTACTTTAGTTATCGTAATAGAACCAACAACTGGTTCATCATATATTGACACACTATAAGTTTTACCATTTTCACTCACTGATTGACTTTCAGTTGTCGTAACAATGACATAATTTTCTGGATTTGTTTTTTCACGAATCGTATATGTTCCATAATCCAACAATCCAGAAATGGCAACACCTGTTTCATCAGTTGTAATTGTTTCAATGACTGTATCATCACTTAATATTTCAAACTCAACACCAGATTGTTTAACAATCTGTCCAGTCTTAGCATCATATTTTGTTACTTTGATATAACCTTGTTTCCAATCATTAGTTGCAGTATAGGTTGATGTTTTACCCGCACTAATTGTCATTGAATAGATAGTTGAATCCAAAACGAGATATTCAGGTACACTTGTTTCTTGAATATAGACAGTTCCTGCATTAATTGCATCAATAGTAACAGTTCCGTCACTACCTGTTGTATAAGTGCCTATTGGATCACTCATATCAGAATTATAAGATATCACAAACGACGTATCAGCTATATAATTTCCTTTACTGTCTTGTTTAGCTATTGTTAGTGAACCAGCAGCAATCTTAATTTTAAAATAAGCTGAAGGTGAAGCTGTACTTGTTGAACCAGCTAATGCTGTAATTTGTAAATCATCATCACCACTATCCAAACATATCAGATTCTTTTTTCCAGATTCAAGACTATTTGTTCCTGATACAGTAATAGTACTAGTAAATAAAGAATCGGCTGTCACAGTTAAAACATTATCACTTGTACTAAAGCTTAAGTTATCACCGCTAAAAGTATAATTGCTTAAAATATCATTTGTATCAGTCAAAGAGATATAATAATTTTCTCCATCATAATCAGTAAGTTCATATGTAGGTGCACTTGAAGTACTTGTTGCGGCAAAGCTAGGAACTTTTCCCCAAGCAATAATCGTTGAACTATATGAATCATAATAACTCTTTACAGTGGATTTAACAGTTGAATCGCACCATTCTAAAGCATCCCATACTGATGTTGCGCCACTTCTTGTAACACCTTTATATGTACCATCAGCATTTCTTTCACCAACCATGATTTCCCATACAATAATCTGAGCTGCAAACCATTGATAAGCATTGCCAGCATTTTTAATAATCTTACTACCGCTACTAGAATACTCCACATCGATGCTTGTAGGTGCTAAACTCAGAACGCGTTGTAGCAAAACATATTTTTCATCAACTGATAACGATGTATCAGTCTCAGCATCTGCAATAAGATCTTTTGCCGTATCAGATGTATAAGATGTATTGTTAGAAACATCCTTACTATGCTGTAGACAATAGAGGAATCTTCCACTTGTTGTCAAAAGAATTGTTTTACAACCATCAATATAAGGTGCACTGTCATTTGTCGTGCCATCATTGTAGGTAACTGGATAAGACGATGAAACACCATACATAAAATTCAAATCATTCATAGTATATGTGACAGCTGATACATTCTGTATGCCACTCACATTTATACATGAACCAATCATCAATAAACATAAAAATAATTTACTTATTCCTTTCATATTTTTCTTTAAGAATTTCTTCATTTTTAAATCCTCCCTCACAAATGAAAAATAATTATCTAAAAATTCATGCATCATCAAAAATGATTCTCGCCATAAAAAATCATTCTACCACCTTCTTTCAAATAATAAATTCAAATAAAAAAAAGTGATTCACAAATGAATCACTTGAGAGCTCATAATAAACCCCCTTACTTATATATATACGCACAAAATTTCA
>JAJQGQ010000022.1 GCA_021200395.1 Erysipelotrichaceae bacterium | reverse complement strand
TGTATTTCTTCTGTTGTTTCTTCTGGCTCTTCAACATTTTTAGCTACCACTTCTACATTAGATACAACTGAACCTTCAGCTACTCTAATAAGTCTAACACCTATAGTAGCACGACCGGCAACCTTAACTTGTTCCATAGGTATTCTTATCACAACACCTTCACTTGTCATAATCATCAGATCTTCGTCACCATTAACAGCTTTAATAGCAACTAAATTACCAGTCTTTTCTGTTGTATTAATGGCTTTAACACCTTGGCTACCACGATGTGATAATCTAAATTGATCAATTGGTGACATTTTACCATAACCATATTCTGATATAGTCATGATATTCTTACCTTCATAGTTTGTTGTCACACCAATGACTTCACCTTCATTGACTTTCATACCTCTAACACCAGTAGAAACTCTACCCATTGATCTAACATCAGATGCTTTAAATCTTACAACTTTACCAAGTGAAGACGCTAAGAAAATTTCATCATTATCAGAACATATCTTAACATCTACAAGTTCATCATCTTCATTTAATTTTAAAGCATACTTACCTGATTTAGAAATACGTCTATATTCATCAATATTAGTTTTCTTAATTATACCTTTCTTAGTTACAAACATTAAGTATAATTCATCATCTTCTATATTTTCTTGAATTTTAGAATTATCAATAGGTATCATAGCTTTAACATATTCATGTTTATCAATATTTAATAGATTAACTACTGGTAATCCTTTAGCTGTTCTACCATATTCAGGAATGTTATAACCTTTTAATCGATAAACTCTACCTAAATTTGTAAAGAATAAAATATCATCATGTGTAGACATGGATGTCATAGAATAAACAAGATCATCTTCATTGGTTGTCATACCAATAATACCTCTACCACCTCTATTTTGAGATTTATAAGTATCTACAGGTAAACGTTTGATATAACCATTAGTTGTTAGAGATATAATAACATCTTCAACTGGAATAAGATCTTCATCTTCAATATCAAAAGCACCTTGAATGATTTCTGTTCTTCTTTCATCAGCATATTTACTCTTAATTTCTAATAATTCTTCTTCAATTATTTGTAATATTCTTTCTTCATGAGCTAAGATATCTTTTAAATCAGCAATTGTTTCTAATAAACCATTTAATTCATTTTCAATCTTTTCTCTTTCCAAACCAGCCAAACGCTGTAATTGCATCTCTCTAATAGCTTTTGCTTGTCTTTCAGACATATCAAATTCATCCATTAATCTTTGTTGGATGATTTCTGTTGTACGAGAAGTACGAATTAAAGCAATAATAGCATCAATTTGATCAATAGCTCTTTTTAAACCTTCTAAGATATGAGCTCTATCTTCAGCTTTCTTTAAATCATATTTAACTCTTCTACTGATGACTTCTTCTTGATGTTGTAAATAGTATTGAATCATTTCTTTGAGTGATAATGTTTTTGGTTCATTATTCACTAAAGCGATAGAATTAACACCAAAAGTTGTTTGTAATGCTGTTAATTTATATAATTGATTTAAAATAACTTCAGGTTGAACATCTTTTCTTAATTCTATAACTACTCTAATACCCTCTCTACTAGATTCATCATTAACAGCTGTAATACCTTCAATTCTTTTCTCTTTAACATTTTCAGCTATTTTTTGAATCAATCTAGCTTTATTAACCATATATGGTATTTCTGTTGCAACAATAGCTTTTTTTCCACCATGAATATCTTCAATATGCGTTTTAGCACGCATGACAATGAGTCCATTACCTGTTTCATAAGCTTTTTTAATAGCTGATTTACCTAATATATAAGCACCCGTAGGAAAATCAGGACCTTGAATATAATTATCCATAAGTTCCACAATTGTAATATCAGGATTATGAGCAACTGCAATGACAGCATCTATAACTTCACCTAAATTATGCGGTGGTATATTTGTAGCCATACCTACCGCAATACCAGTAGTGCCATTAATTAATAGATTTGGAATACGTGATGGCAATACTTCTGGTTCTCTTTCTTCACCATCATAGTTAGGTACAAAATTAACTGTATCTTTGTTAATATCTCTAACTAATTCCATAGAAATCTTTGACATTCTCGCTTCTGTATAACGTTGGGCAGCTGCCCCATCACCATCAATAGAACCAAAGTTACCATGACCATCAACCAACATATAACGATAACTAAAATCCTGTGCCATTCTAACCAAAGCATCATAAATAGAAGTATCTCCATGAGGATGATATTTACCCATAACTTCCCCAACAATACGAGCAGACTTCTTATAAGGTTTATCACTATGGCATCCTAATTCATTCATACCATATACAATTCTTCTTTGTACTGGTTTTAAACCATCTCTTACATCAGGTAAAGCTCTTTGAACAATAACTGACATCGCATAATTAATAAAAGATTGCTTCATTTCAGATGTCAGTGTTCTCTTTTTAATTCCTCTTTCTTCCATGCCTTACCTCCTATAAATCTAACTCTGCTTCAGTTGCATGTTCCTGTATAAATTCACGTCTAGGTTCTACTTTTTCACCCATCAACATATCAAACATTGTATCTGCTTGAATCGCATCATCTAAGTCTATTTGCCACAATACTCTATTTTCAGGATTCATAGTTGTATCCCATAATTGATCAGCATTCATTTCTCCTAAACCTTTATATCTTTGTAAACTAAATTTAGCATTTGGTCCTAATTCATCACGTTTCTTAGCTAATTCTTCATCAGAATACAAATAATACTCATCTTTACCATGTTTTAATAAATAAAGAGGAGGTTGTGCGGCATAAACATAACCTTGCTCAATTAAAGGTCGTAAAAAACGATACAAGAATGTCAACATCAATATTCTAATATGTCCACCATCAACATCAGCATCGGTCATAATAACAATCTTATGATATCTTAACTTAGTAATATCAAATTCTTCACCAATACCCGTACCAAATGCAGTAATCATTGATCGAATTTCTTCATTTGACAAAATACGATCTAATCTAGCTTTTTCAACATTTAATATCTTACCTCTTAAAGGTAAAATAGCTTGCGTTCTTCGATCTCTACCACTTTTAGCACTACCACCAGCAGAATCTCCCTCGACTATAAATACTTCACATTCACTTGGATCTCGAGATTGACAATCTGCTAATTTACCAGGTAAATTAATAGAATCCAAAGCTGATTTTCTTCTTGTTGTTTCTCTAGCTTTTTTTGCCGCTAATCTTGCATGTGAAGCAAGTATTGCCTTATTAATAATGATTTGTGCTGTATTAGGATTTTCTAATAAAAATTTTTCTAAAGCATCACTGACAACCTTATTAGTAATTCTTCTTACTTCAGAGTTTCCTAACTTGGTTTTTGTTTGTCCTTCATATTGAGGATCAGGATGCTTGACAGAAATAATGGCAGTTAAACCTTCACGACAATCATCACCTGTTAAAGCTTCATCGTCTTTCTTGATAAAATTACCATTCTTAGCATATTTATTTAAAACTCTTGTAAGGGCCATTCTAAATCCTTCTTCATGCGTTCCACCTTCATGAGTATTAATATTATTACAAAAAGAATAAATATTTTCCTGGAAACCATCATTGTATTGCATACTCATTTCTACAGTAATATCTTCGATAGCATCTTCAACATATATAATTTCATCATGAATAGGTGTTTTATTTTTATTTAAATAAGCAACATATTCCTTAATACCACCTTCATAGTGATATTCATGAGACTTAACACTTTCTAAACGATGATCTTCTAATATAATCTTCAAACCTTTATTCAAAAAAGCTAATTCTCTAATTCTTTGTTTTAAAGTATCATAATCATAAATCGTAGTTTCAGTAAAAATCAACGGATCAGCTTTAAATCTAACTGTAGTACCAGTATCATCACAATCACCAATAGTTTGAAGTTCACCAACTGCATGTCCACCATTTTCAAACTTTTGATAATAAATATGACCATCTCTATGTACTTCAACCTCTAACCATTCACTTAATGCATTAACAACACTAGCACCAACACCATGGAGACCACCAGATACTTTATATCCACCTCCACCAAACTTACCACCAGCATGTAATACAGTAAAAATGGTTTCAATTGTACTTTTACCAGTCTTAGGATGAATACCAGTAGGCATACCACGTCCATTATCTATAACCTTAACAACATCATCCTTTTCTAAGATAACTTTAATAACACTACAATAACCTGCTAAAGCTTCATCAATAGAATTATCCACAATTTCCCAAACCAAATGATGCAATCCTCTTGCCGAAGTTGTCCCAATATACATACCAGGTCTTTTTCGAACTGCCTCTAGTCCTTCTAAAACCTGAATATCATCATCATTATAACTATGTTGAACTTTTTCTATTTCTTCCACTTATAATACTCCTTTCACACAACCATTTTCTATTTCAATCTTTTTAGCTTCATTAATCACATTATGATGAATACCATCTATATTGGTTGAAGTTAAAAATGTCTGAACCTTACCTTGAATGAGATTTAACAATTTAGTTTTCCTAACATCATCTAATTCACTCAATACATCATCTAATAATAATACCGGATATTCCCCTATTTCCTTTTTTATAAGTTCTAATAATCCTATTTTAATAGCTAATACTATAGAACGTTGTTGACCTTGAGAAGCATAAATACTCGCATCTTTATCATCAAGTTTCATAATAATATCATCTTTATGAATACCATGACTCGTTGATTTAAATAAGATATCTTTTTGATAATCTTTTTCATATTGATTCATAATACTTTCATAAGTCATTTCTTTATAATATGTTTTATATTCTAAAGATAATGTTTCATGATGCAAGGCAATATAATCATACATTGTTTTAGATATGTCATTTAATAATGATATAAATTCATATCTTTTTTTCATGAGATCCACTTGAATATGAGCCATTTGTTCGGATAATACTTCTAAATATTCATCTTTGGATTGATGTTTTTCATTTAATAATTTTAAGTATTTATTTCTTTCTTTAAGAAGTTTATGATAATTATTCAAATTATACATATAGATAGGTGATATTTTAGCTATTTCGTCATCCATAAGTTTTCTTCTTAGCTTTGGACTTCCTTTTATCAACATTAAATCCTCTGGAATAAATAATACAACATTTAAATAACCTACATAATCACTGCTTTTTTTTATTTCTTTATGATTGATTAAAGCTTTCTTACCTAATTTAGATAGAATGATTTCTAATTCTATATTTTGATGATTACTTTCTACAAAACCTTGAAGTTTTGTAAAGTCTTCATCAAAATATATCATTTCATCAATAACCTTAGTTTTAAAACTTCTAGACATTGATAATATATATATAGCTTCTAATAGATTTGTTTTACCTTGGGCATTTTTACCAATAATAATATTAATATATGGATCAAAGTCTATAGAACATTGTTGATAATTTCTAAAATTCTTTAATTCAATATGATTAATCTTCATTTTTAATGATAAATTCTCTATCTAAAAATGAAACACGATCACCATTGTATAATTTCTTGCCTCTTCGTGTTTCGATTTCACCATTAACCAAAACTTCGCCATTTTGAATCACAATCTTAGCAAGTGATCCACTATCAACAAGTCCTGCCAATTTAAGTGCTTGTCCTAAAACAATAAATTCAGTTTGAATATTTAATTCTTGCATATCACCACTCCTCTTAACCTTAACCATTATATCACAAATTGATTAAAAATGATAGTTTAAAAGGCATTTATACTAAAAACGATACCCAACTCATTTTTAGCACAAATGCCCACAGAAGCCAAAATTTGGCTTAATTTTAAAACAAGCAAGAAAAAAGCAAGATTTTAAATCACATATAACATGTTATAATACAGCAAAGAGGTGAACACTATGAATCAACGTATAAATAAGTATGCTCATCAAAGTATTGATACATTATTTCATGATTTTCATATAAATGATGAAGGATATCATCAAAAAAAAGTAGAAAAAAGCAGAAAAAAATATGGCAGTAATGAAATTATTATACAAAAAAATGATAAACTAAGATATCGTTTAAAACATGCATTTGTTAATCCATTTTCTATTATATTATTTATATTAGCTATAGTATCATTTATTACAGATGTCTTATTATCATCAAATTATAGCCGTAATATGACAACTTTCATCATTATAACAACAATGCTTATTCTTAGTGGTATAATTCGTTATATACAAGAAACACAAGCAAAAAAAGTGATGGATAAATTAACACATATGATTCAAACAACTGTCAGTGTTAAACGTGATGGAAAATGGCAAGAATTATTATCTAATGAAATAGTCGTTGGCGATTATATTCGTTTTTATGCTGGAGATAATGTTCCTGCAGATATAAGAATTACTAAAGCTAATGATTTATTTGTTTCTCAAGCTATGTTAACAGGTGAAAGTACAATAGTAGAAAAAAATAAAGAAACAATACTCATTCAAAATATTCATTCATTTAATCAATATAGTAATATTGTTTTTATGGGATCAACTATTATTGGAGGTAAAGGTGAAGGCGTTGTATTAGCTGTTGGTAAAGATAGTGTATATGGTAGTATCAATCAAAATGATTATAAAGAAGATAATTATTTTGATCAAGGAGCTCATGCAATATCATTAGTACTCGTTCGTTTTATGATTGTGTTAGTTCCCATTGTTTTTATTGCCTGTGCTTTAACGAAAGAAAATCTCTTATCAGCATTTTTATTTGCTTTATCAGTGGCAGTAGGCTTAATGCCTGAAATGCTCCCAATGGTTATTAATGCATGTTTAGCCAAAGGTTCTTCATCCATGCAACAAAAGGAAACCATTGTCAAAAATATCAATGCCATGCAAGGCTTTGGTAGTATGGATGTATTGTGTGTAGATAAAACAGGTACATTAACTCAAAATCAACTAACATTAGAATATTATTTAGATATATTAGGTAATGAAAGTCAAAAAGTATTATCTTATGCATATTTAAATAGTTATTTTCATACAGGCGTCAACAATCATATTGATAAAGCTATTCTTAAATGTCAAGAAATGAATAATATGAAAGAATATCTTCATACATTATCATCATCTTACACAAAATTAGATGAATTACCTTTTGATTATGAAAGAAAATTTGCATCTTTACTCATTCAAAATAATCACCAAACATTACTCATATCCAAAGGCAGCATTGATGAAATCTGTCAACATTGTACTTATATAGAATATAATCATCAACAAATACCTATAACAGATAATATATATATAAATGTTCACAATATTGTAGATGAAATGTTAGAAGATGGTATGAAAGTCATAGCCATTGCTTATAAACCATTAGAAAAACAAATCATTCAAAAAGAAGATGAAAATGATCTTATATTATTAGGTTATATAGTATTCTTTGATGCTCCTAAACAAACTGCAAGTCAAGCTATTGAAAAACTTCAACAAATGCATGTTAATATTCGTGTATTAACAGGTGATCAAAAAAATGTCACATTGTCTATTTGTCAAAGACTCAATATCGATACACAACATGTATTAACAGGAGCACAATTAGATCAATTAAATTCTGATAATTACTTAACGACTATTGAAAATACACATGTATTTGTAGAATTATCCCCAAAACAAAAAGAATTCGTTATTCAAATATTAAAAACAAATGGCCATACAGTTGGCTATTTAGGCGATGGCATGAATGATTTACCATCAACTTTAAAAGCAGATGTTGGTATATCTGTAGATAGTGCTGTTGATGCTATTAGAGAAAGTGCTGATGTTATTTTATTAAGAAAAGATTTAAATGTATTAGAAGAAGGTATTATTGAAGGTAGAAAAGCTTTTTCAAATATGTCAAAATACATCAAGATAACAGCATCATCCAATTTTGGTAATATTTTTTCCATTGTTCTAGCAAGTATATTTTTACCATTCTTACCAATGACAGCTATACAACTACTACTCTTAAATTTATTATATGATGCCTTATGTTTAATACTGCCATGGGATCATGTTGATAAAGAATTACTCAATGATCCATTAGAATGGGGTGATCGTCATTTAGGACAATTCATGAGATTCTTTGGGCCAATTAGTTCATTATTTGATATAATAACATTCTTATTTCTTTATTTTATATTTTGCCCAATGATTTGTGGTGGTCATTATCATGCTATTGATATACAAACACAAACTTATTTTATATCACTATTTCAAACAGGATGGTTTTTAGAATCTATGTGGTCCCAAATACTAATTCTTCATTTACTAAGGACACAAAAAATACCATTTATTGAAAGTAAGCCATCTAATCCTGTAATTATAGTAACAACTATTGGTATATTATTTTATACTATTCTTACTTTTACAAATGTTGGTCATTTATTAGGTCTAACTGCTATGCCTTTATCTTATTTTACTTTTCTTATTATAATTGTTATATTATATTTATTAACGGTCACATTATCAAAATCATGGTATATTCATAAATATCACGAATTACTTTAAGGAGGAGAGTTTATATGAAAAAGAAAATTGGATTTGTAAGCTTAGACTCAACAACTATCAAAGAAATTCATGAACAATTAATTCATTCTACTATTAATGCTAAAGATTTTACTTCTGGTTTAGAAGATATGATGAATGGTTCTATGCATTCACTTATGTTAGAAATGAATGATCAAAATATATCTTATAATGATATTATTCAATATCG
>JAJQGQ010000111.1 GCA_021200395.1 Erysipelotrichaceae bacterium | reverse complement strand
TTGTAACTGATATTATACTTGAGTATATAGATAATGATCCAATGTATAATAAACCTATTATTTTAAAGGCTTTTTCTAATCCAATAATATTAAATTGGCTTGTAAATGCACCAAATAAAAGATTTTTTGAAAATTATGTATCAAAATATTTAAGCAATGGTAATTTTAATAAAGCATATTTAAAATATATTCAATATTATAGAGTTTCTAAAATTACTAAACCAATAATTTGTATATTAAAGAGATTTTATAATGGATTATTAAAAATAACTAGGCAAATAAAAGAGGAGAAAACTAAAAATGATTAGAAATAAAATTGTAGATTTAGCAAAAGGAATAGCAATAATACTTATGGTCATAGGCCACTGTTATTCGCAAACAAACATAATTATTAAAATAATTTATGCATTTCATATGCCATTTTTCTTTATAGTTTCTGGAATATTATATAGAGAAAAGAGTTTTTATAATAATTCTGATATTTTTTCTTTAAAAAAGCATTTAGTAACAACGTTTGTACCTTATTTTCTATTTGGCATATTGTTCAGTTTTCTAATCAATATACTTTCTTATAAAAATGGATTTATCAATGGAATAATTGCAGGTATGTATAAATTGATTACAATGCAAGGCATTTCTACAGAATGGTTTTTACCATGCATGTTCTTTTCACAGCTAATCTTTTTTATCATATATAAAATAGATAAGAATAAATTACCTTTTATATGTTCAGTAATATCATTAATTGTTGGAGTTTTTGTCTCTATTTCTGATGTATATTTAACTGTCTTATGGAGAATATTGATAGGTTTCGGATTTTTTTCTGTAGGATTTTATGGTAGAAACATTTTTATGAAAATGAATAACCTAACAAATAATTTTATTATTTTATTAATATTTATATTACTACTCACTTTAAATGGCAATGTGAACTTAGTCTCTTTAGAATTTTCAAATGGTTTTATTTATATTGTTGATAGTGTAATAGGCTCTTATTTATTATTGCAATTGTGTCATTTCTTTGTTAATAGTAGCAAAATCATCGGGGGGGGGTACCTATTATATGTTGGAAAAAACAGCATTATTATATTAGTTACTCATATGTTTATTATTGAAATTGTTCGTTTAGTTGATTATAAATTTTTTGATAATTTTTTGCCTTCGTTGGGTTTGTTGGAAGGATTGATATTTTGTTTGATAGTAATGTTAATTGAGTCAATATTGTTACCTTTTATAAATAATTACATACCATTTGTTTTAGGTAAAGTAACTATAAAAAATTAGATTTTATTAGCATTTGAATATATTGAAGTTTATGAAGATTTAGGAGTAGTCTCGAAAAGTAAACGCTGATGCAAACCTAAAATTTTGGAAAAATCAAAAAAGCAAGCTACTTGATAGACATGGTATTGGTTCAAAATAAAAAGCCTTGAACGATGGTGCATTATGCAAGGCCGATAAAAGAGTATATTAAAAAGTATCGAAATTAATCAATTTTAAACACAATGTTCAATTGTGACTATAGTAACAGGTTTTGTGATAATGATTATAAGAATGTATGTAACTTTTCTGTATGCATCAAGATGAATGTTAATTCCATCCATGATAAGTGTAATGAAACGACGTTTACGTCCTCGCATACGTAATTTACTGAATTCATAGTTATTAAGAATGCGATTGTTCATACGCTCACAGCTAGTACGATCCTTGTAGATTTCTTTCCATTCATCAGTGCCATATCTTACGACACCAAATAGCCTTAGATCTTTTTCAGATTTTATATGAAAAACTCTACCATATTTGGATTTAGTACATTGATCTTTCATAGGACATGTATTTTCCTTACGCTGTGCGAATGGACAACGAAATTTATGACGAGATCTGGCTCTTTCATAGCCATCACTGACGCATTCATATCCAGCCATGCATATAGGTCTTCCATCATCAGAAATGCCTGTATATGGTTCATATACGTTTTTGCTGGTTTGACGTTTATTAATGTCAATGACAGGAAGTATGCCTAAAGAGTAGGCAAGCTTATGTGTAGATACATTGTCGCTAGCACAATCAAGCAGATAATGAGAAAAGGAAAGTCTATTATTAATTGAACGAAGTTGTGCAAGTGCAGTCATTGAAGTTATGGCATCATTTTGGGAAGCTGGTGCCATAGTAAGAAATACTGGTAGATCGGTACCTGTAGTATGATTGATGGTGGAAATAGTATAAATAGTGTAGCCAAAATAGAAGACATTTAAATCAGAATCCCAGCCCCAGTCGGCGTCAAGGTCTGAATATCTTCTTAAATTATCATTATTTTCATCAACTTTCTTACCATATGAATGGGCATGTTCATGGTCACAGGTACCATCACCAGCAATCTTAATATTAAGATCAATAAGACCATGATCAATACTAAAGGAAACACCTAAAGTATCAAAAAGACTGAGAAGTACTCTTTCATCAAGGTTTTCAGTATGATCAACATTATTGGAGAACTGTACCAAAAGCTTCCCAGTGGCTGACTGTTCATAGTTATTCCATTTTTGACCCTTTTTAGTTTTTTCACTGTTATCAGGTTTTTCATAAGGCTTGTGATCAAGAATAAAATCCTCACGTTTACAATGAATACCAGAATAAAGACGATCATAGAAATCATAAAAAGAAGGAAACTTATGAAAAATACCAGGATTGAAGCCACAAATAACGGCAAGACATGGCTCAATGGAAAGCATTTGACACCATACCTGGGGTGAACCAATGCGATAGTGAGACATAAGGATAAGAGAACGAAGCATCTGAACCTGAAATTGAGCAGGACGACCAACAGGAGAATAGAGTGGAGCAATAATAGGAATTGCAGCATCGACATCAAGGAAAATCATCTTGAAGAAAGCATCTATGTTGGTAGGATCATTGAGGAATCTGTTGAAATCGCCAGGACAGATAGAATAAAAATTAGAAACATGAAGTTTGTAGTCAGAGTAAGTCTGAAAACAAGTATTATTAGTTATAACCATGTGGTAACCCCCTTTGGGGCCTTAGAGATGCGCGCGCAGAGCGCCCGAACGGGATAAAAAAGTCAAGCAATTTTCAAAAAATGAATATAAAATAATACCACATGGATATATTTAGAGAAAAGACAAATTAAATTGCGATGGACAAACGAAAACGTGGGAGGACGAATTAAAATTCCAAATAAAAAAAGTTGATAAAATCAACATAAAACGTTTTCGAGAGTCCTCAACAACAACGGGGAGGGATTAGGCATAGTTACCATTGCAGCCCAAGCTGCTGGGTTACCTTGTGTACTATCAGAAGGCGTTCCTAAAGATGCACAAGTAACAGATGGTTTGGTAACATGGAAAAGTTTACAGGATTCTCCAATGGAATGGGCTAAACACATTTTAAGTCAAGTTTATATTATAAGATGTAATCATGAAGATGAAATTTCAAAGGCAGGTTATGATGTTAGCTTGGCTTCTAAAAATCTTGAAGACTTTTATCTAGAAAAGCAACGAGGTATATAAACTATGGTATTAATTACAGTATTTACACCAACTTATAATCGAGCCCATACACTATATAGAACATATGAAAGTTTATGTAATCAGGATTGTAAGGATTTTATATGGTTAATTATTGATGATGGGTCAACTGATGATACTTCTAATTTAGTTAAGCATTGGCAACAAAATGACAATGGATTTGAAATTCAATATATCTATAAAGAGAACGGTGGCATGCATACTGCTCACAATGTTGCATATGAAAATATTCATACAGAACTCAACATGTGTATTGATTCTGATGATAAATTAGCCATAGGTGCTATTGCGAAAATAAAAGGTGTTTGGAATGTTATAAAAGATAAAGAATACGCAGGTATTATTGGATTAGATGCTGATTTTGAAGGTAATATTAGTGGAAAAGACTTTTCAAATTTAAAAGAAACAACACTTTCAGGATACTATACAAAAGGTGGTTTTGGTGATAAAAAGCTAGTATATTGAACTGATATTATGAAAGACTATCCTGAATATCCAGTATTTGAAGGCGAAAAATATGTTGGACTTAATTATAAGTATCTCCTCATAGATCAGGATTATAAGTTATATGTTATTAATGATATTTTATGTAATGTAGAATATCAAGCTGACGGATCATCTAATAATATATGGAAACAGTATTTTGATAATCCTAAAGGATTTGCCTTCTTAAGGATAGTTTATATACAATATAACCCTTCCTTGATAAGAAATATCATGGATTGCATTCATTATGTTTCTAGTAGCTTGTTATCAGGAAACAAACATTATATTGCTGAGTCACCTATAAAAATTATGACAACTTTGTGTATTCCATTTGGTTTTATATTATCGAAATTTATAATATATAAGAATAAAAAACGTTAGTTTATCAGTTATTTTTATAAATATGATTTATATGAAGGAGATTAAAATGAATAAGGATTTTACAAATCAAATAAATACTAAATCTAAATTTGCTATTCTAATTATGGCACATCATCAATTTGACATATTAAAAAAGTTGTTAATGATGTTAGATGATGAAAGAAATGATATATACATTCATATAGATAAAAAAGCTAAAAGTTTTAATCCAAATGAATTTGAAAATATTTGTAAAAAAAGTCATATTATTTTTCTTCCAAGAATGAGTGTTTATTGGGGACATTCTTCAATAGTAGAGTGTGAGTTAAGAATGATGGAAGCTGCTTTAAATTCAGGGATTAATTATAGTTATATTCATTTATTATCAGGTCAAGATCTACAGATCAAGAAGAATGAAGATATTTTTAAATTCTTTGATGAGAATCCTAATAAACAGTTTATAGCTTTAAGAAATGTTTATTCTGGTATTTATGGTATGAATAGATATTATTTCTTTATGCCTATTAGATATTATAATAAGTATATATCTAGAGGATTAGATATAATTTCAGAGTATATTCAAAAGAAATTAAAAGTAAATAGATTAAAGAACATTGATTATCAATTATGTAAATGTCAGCAATGGGTATCTATTACCTCTGAATGTGCTAGATACATTGTATCCCAAAGAGAGTTTATAAAGAACTTCACTAAATTCACTTGCTGTTCTGATGAAATGTTTTTAGGTACTATAATAGTTAATTCGCCATTTAAAGATCAAATATATCATCCATATCATAGTTTGATTGGTCATATGAGGCTTATTGATAGAGAGCGTCCTGAAGGTGCTTCTCCTCATACGATGACTATGAGTGATTGGAATATGATAGAATCATCACCATGTTTTTGGTCTCGTAAATTTGATATAAATAAAGATACTGAAATTATAGATAAAGTATTTGAAAAGTGGAAGTCATAGAGAATGTGATCGTATTAAAAAAGAAAATATGAATAAGTTTGAACATATAAAGATAATTAAAACACTGGAGGTCATTAAAATATGATTTGGATAAGTATAGTTATACCAGTATATAATTTTGGTAAATACATAAATAAAACATTAAATTCAGTAATAAATCAACCTATTTTTAATCTATGCGAAATACGTATTATTAATGATGGTTCTACTGATAATACAAAAAAAGTGTGTATGAGTTATGTAAATAAATATGATAATATTTATTTACATAATCAGACAAACCAAGGCGTATCCGTTGCTCGTAATGTGGGTATAGATCAATCATTAGGAAAATATATATTATTTTTGGATGCTGATGATACCATTATTGAAAATTTTTTATCTTATGATTTAATAGATATTTTAAAAGGAAATTATGATGTAATAATGTTTAATTATATTATATCAAATATTGATCGAGATAGATACGCGATTCAATCTCATTATAATGATAGCGAATTTGTTGGTGGAAGACCTATTTATATTTCTGGCCATTTTGGTTCGGGGTTATACAATCGCAATATGTTGATACAAAATGATATCTATTTTAAGGATGGCATAAAAATAAGTGAAGATCAAATTTTTAGTATGCAAGCGATGTATACGGCTAAAAAAATTAAAACTAGTCATATATTTTCTTATATCTATAATAAGAACATTAATTCAGTTTCCTCAAGCTTTAACATAGATAAAAAATATCATATGGTATTAGCTTGGCAATACCTATACGAATGGGCACAAGAAAACTGTGTTGAAAACAAACAGCAGATGCTTGATTATATTCTATTTAAACTTAATTCACGAATTATGTTATATGCTGTTCAATATGCTGGTATATGTTATAGTAAGAAACAACTTATTAATGAACTAAAGAGAAAAGATATTTATGATATTGTTAATAATTTAAAACCAAATGAGGTATTATCTTATTTGATTGATGATGTAAACAGATATCATGAAGATATTAGTAAATTTATTTTACATGCTAAATTTGAACACTGGAAAGTCAAATATGGCCGTATAGCATTAAGAATACCATTTATAAGACATTGGCGTGATAAGAAATTATATCCGTATACAAAGATTAGTAAATATGGACCAATAAATAGGGATTGAATGTAGTAAATGAGAGGTGTTTTGTAATGTTAAATGAAATGATTCAAAGAGTATTATCAATAATTGATGATAACAGATATGAAACAATATTTAAAATCAATTGGATATATTGGTCATTATATTATTTTTTTGTATCTGGTTCATATTTTCCGATGAGTTATAGAGTAGAAGAAGTATTTTTAAAATTTAGATATGTTTTTGTCATTGTCATGTTGTTTTTGATGTTCATAGCTGTTCTAAGGATTCATATTAATAATGAATCTAATAAAAAAGAATTATACATATTTTTAATAATAGCATTTTTAACTACAATAACCACTCAGGAAGGCTCAATTATCATTACACTTTTTATTATTTTCTTAGCAATCTTTATTGATTTTAATAAGTTCATTGTATTTGATTTTAAATTTAAATTATTATTACTCATAATTATTGTCGGTTCGTGTATTTTAGGTATTACATATAATTCTTCAGGTATATATAATGTTACATATAAAATGGCTATGGGTTTTAAACACCCAAATGTATTTACTTTATATGTATGCATTATTTTATTAGAATATATTTATATTTCAACTATGAAATATAAATGGCTCATTGTATTACCTGTATTTTGTGTAACATTCTATCTTGGGCGTGGACGAACATCTGCATATGCATTTATTTTTATATGTTCTTTATTTGCTATTAAACACTATTTTTCTAAGTATTATGATAATAAAATAATAAAACGTATTATTACTTTAAGCCCTATTTTATTCACACTTCTAAGTTTTATTTTAGGTAAGCTTTATGGAATAGGTAATTCCTTCGTTATAAAGCTTAATAGTTTTATGACTGGTAGAATAGCATATATGTATAAATATTGGAGTACAAATAAAATTTCTTTGTTAGGAAGAAAAAGTACTGCTATTATTAGTAATTCTTACTCTGTAACAGGTTTATCATATGTACTTTTGGATAATGCTTATATTAAATGTCTTATACAATGGGGACTTATAGGATGGGTATATCTTATGTATTTATATATTCGATTCTTTATGAATTGTTTTAAAAACAGAAATATTTCTTTAATGTTATTTGCTTTATTTTTTGTTGTATTGGGCTTAGGAGAAAGTCAAATGCTTATTGTTATATATAATGTCACCTTATTAGCACTTTTAAATAAAAGTGCTATGAGTGTGAATGATAATAATGGATAGTTTGTTGATTTAATATGTGATGTTTTATCATCATAAAATATTGTTTACTAATAATTGAGAAATTTATCAATTTATGTTTTAATCATAATAAATAATGTATTAATTTATATTTTATATAAGTCAAAAGAGAAAGGACTATAGATGAATAAAATCAATATGATTCAAAATGCTATTAAAGAGTTAGAGGGTGGATCCTTTCAAAAACTTTTTGATGCATATTTAAAAAGAAAATTTGGGTTTGATAATATACATTCTCTTGGTGTTCAAGAAGGTACTAATAAGCCAACTAAGGGAATACCTGATTCATACGTTAAGATAGATGATAGTTACATTTTAATTATGTATGGATCAGTCGCTCGTAGTGCATTTAATAAATTAAAAGATGATATTTTATCATGTATTGATAGAAGTAAATTGAATCTAGAAAGAAATAAGATTAAGAAAATTATTACAGGCTATCTTTCTACAAATATAACAATTGAACAACAAGAAGAAT
Source organism: Erysipelotrichaceae bacterium (assembly GCA_021200395.1). GTDB lineage: Bacteria > Bacillota_I > Bacilli_A > Erysipelotrichales > Coprobacillaceae > JAJQDJ01. The sequence goes on along the minus strand of JAJQGQ010000111.1, from coordinate 552 downwards.
TAAAAATGCTAGTACCTGATATCACCATTGATTTAATTGATATAGGTCAATTATCGCATGATCTTTATGATAAATATAAGTATATAGCTAAGGACTTTTTAAATATAGATATTGATACGAATCAAATTCTACCTATATCTGAATTTATAACAAAAAATGATTCATTAAAAACAAATGCGAAACTTGATATGAATTTTTTCTACCGTGAAAATGAATTAGAAAAACTACATAATTATATTTCAGAATCAAATATTACTATTGTTTCAGGAAATTCAGGTGTTGGTAAAACGCGTTTAGTATTAGAAGCTTTTCGAAAATACAATGATGATTGGGAAGTTTTATGTATTAGAAGTAACGGTCAACCATTATTTAATGATCTTTCGTATTATTTTAATCAAGAAGGTAAATACTTGTTATTAATTGATGATGCAAATGAAATCATTGATTTAAGAGCGGTTATGGATTATATATATGATTTATCAGATAGTTATACTGTTAAAATTGTCATGACAATTAGAAAATATGCAGTTAATAATGTGACTTCAATCATAT
>JAJQGQ010000225.1 GCA_021200395.1 Erysipelotrichaceae bacterium | reverse complement strand
ATATAGTAATATACCTGTTGATTCATCAACATATGTAATAGAAGATATCGTGAAAACATATAAAGAAAATCATTGTGATGGTATTATTGCAGTGGGTGGAGGAAGTGTTATTGATAGTGCTAAAGGAGCATTTTTAATGATTAGCCAAAAGGCAAAGCATTTTGAAGATATTGTAGGTTTTGAGATTTTAAAGAAAGTTGAAGAAATACCTTTCTTTGTCATTCCTACTACTAGTGGTACTGGTAGTGAAGCAACTGCAGTTGCAGTTATTTCTAATCCTAACAAGAATATCAAAATGGAAATTATATCTGAACACATGCAACCACATATGGCATTGATTGATAGTCATATGACTTTATCCTTACCATTGAAAACGACAGCGTCTACAGCTGTAGATGCCTTAACGCATGCAATAGAAGCTTATAGCTGTTCAGGTAAAAATCCTATAAGTGATATTTATGCTACTTCTGCTATACAGATGATATTCAACAATATCAATAAGGTTATTTCTAATCCTAAAGATAAACAAGGAAGATTGGCTTTAGCGGTGGCATCATATAATGCGGGTTGTGCCTTTTCTAATTCTATGGTGGGTGTTGTTCATGGTATTGGTCATGCATTGGGAGCTGTTTGTCATATTCCTCATGGAGATGCCATGAGTATGTTGCTAGTCCCTTGTATGAAGTTTAATTTAGATGAATGCAAGGATTTATATGGGGAATTACTATTATATGTTGGTGGCAGTGATTTATATGCTTCTACACCACTAGATAAACGTGCTATCAAGACAATTGAATGCATTGAAACATTACAACATGAATTGCATAATCAAACTAACCTTCCAATATCCTTATTAGATATTGATAATCTTAATGAATTTATAGATTTGATTGTAGAAAAGGCAATGAATGATGGGGCTATGATAGTCAACGCTAAGAATGTCACAAAGCAAGATATATTAGATATATTAGGAGGATATTATGGATATTAAAGATATAGTTAATAATCAAAGGACATATTTTTATACTAATGAAACGAAAGATATCAATGTAAGAATAAAAACACTTAAGAAAATAAGACAATGGATTAGAGATAATGAAGCTGAAATATTAGGTGCATTAAAAGCTGATTTAAATAAAGGTGAAGTAGAATCTTATATGTGTGAAGTTGGATTAACATTATCTGAATTAAACTATCAATTAAGACATATCAAACATTGGTCTAAAAAGCATTATACATGGACACCTCTAGCCCAATTTTATGGAACAAGCTTTGAATATGCTGAACCTTATGGTGTTACACTTATTATGAGTCCTTGGAATTATCCTTTTATGTTATCAATGGAACCAGCTATAGGTGCTATTGCGGCTGGGAATTGTGTTATTATCAAACCGAGTGCTTATGCACCTCATGTTTCTCATGTCATATATAAAATGATTAACGAAACATGTGATCCAAAATATGTTTGTGTTGTTGAAGGTGGAAGAGAAGAAAATACAGCACTATTAGAACAACGTTTTGATTATATATTCTTTACAGGTAGCGTGAATGTAGGACATTTAGTTATGGAAAAAGCTAGTAAGTATTTAACTCCAGTAACATTGGAACTTGGTGGAAAAAGTCCATGTATTGTAGATGATGGCAAGAGTTTAAAATTAGCAGTTAAACGTATCGCATGGGGTAAGTTTTTAAATGCAGGACAAACATGTGTAGCTCCTGATTATTTGCTGATAAGAGAAGAATTAAAAGATGATTTTGTAAGTTACATGAAAAAAGTTATTCATGAATTCTTTGGTGAAGAACCAATAGAACATGAACAACTTGTTAAAATCATCAATCAAAAACATTTTGATAGACTTAATCACTTATTAGAAAATCAAGATATACTTTGTGGTGGCAATAGTAATCCTTCTACTTTAAAAATAGCTCCTACATTAGTATCCATCAATGATACTAATAATCCACTTATGCAGGAAGAAATATTTGGTCCTATTTTACCAATTATTACTTATAACAATATTGATGAAGTTATTGAATTTGTTAATAGTAGAGAAAAACCATTAGCATTTTATATTTTTTCATCTCATAGAAACATCCAAAATAAATTGCTTCAATCATGTAGTTTTGGTGGTGGATGTATTAATGATACTATTATTCATCTGGCCACTTCAAAACTAGGTTTTGGTGGCGTAGGTAATAGTGGTATGGGTTCTTACCATGGTAAAAAAAGCTTTAATACCTTCTCTCATACACGCAGCATTGTCAAAAAAGCAAGATGGATTGATTTGCCAATGCGTTACTATCCACTCAACAATTTAAAAGATAAACTGATAAGAATGTTTGTTAGATAACGTACTTTTCTAACATTCTTACAACTTCTTCAACCATATCTCGACAAGGTAATTTTATAACATCCTTGTCGGTTTTTCTTATACCCAATAATTCACCACAAGTAACAGCGTGATGACGTTCTTCAAACTCATCCACTAATTGTTTAACTGTAGCGTAAATTTCCTTTTTAGTTTGCGGACTTGCTTTTCCATCCGTTAACACTTCACCTAATACCATAGCACCACCTGTTATTGTTCCGCAAATCTCATATGTTCCACCAACACCTCTACCTAAACCATAAGCCATCTTCATAGCTTCTTCTTTAGGAATATCAAATAAATCTAAATAACCACAAATCACAGCTTGTGTACAATTATAACCTTCTTTATGTGCATTTCTAGCAATACTTACTCTTTCTTCAATATCCATATTTCATCGCTCCTTATCCAAATTGTATCAATTTATAAAATAAGTATCAACAAAAAGAGTTGATTACTCAACTCCAGCTTGTCTTCTAAAAAAGAATATACCAATAATAAACATTACTGAGATAACACCAACACCTAAATTCATATGTCCTGTTAACTGAGTAACAATACTAACCAAAGAAGTTCCTAAAAAAGATGCACCTTTACCACAAATATCAAATAATCCAAAATATTCACCAGATTTTTCAGGAGGAATAATTTTCGCAAAATAAGAACGAGATAAAGCTTGAATACCACCTTGGAACATACCAACACATACAGCTAATACCCAGAATTCCCATTGCTGATCTAATTGGATTGCAAATAAAGCAATACCTGTATAAGCTATAATACATATTTGTATTAATAAATCTGTTTTATATTTCTTAGATAAATAACCAAATAATAAAGCAAATGGAAAAGCAACAATTTGAGTCGTTAATAAAGCTAATAATAAACCTGTTGTATCTAGTCCTAATGCACTACCATAAGCAGTGGCCATATCAATGATAGTATAAACACCATCGATGTAAAAGAAAAATGCTATTAAGAATAATAAGACTTTCTTATCTTCTTTTAATTCAGAAAGTGAATGAGCTAATCTACCAAAGCTTTCTTTTATAGGATGCTTTGGTCTATCAATGTAATGTTTTTGTTCATAGTTTTTAAGTAACGGTAATGTCATTCCTAACCACCATATAGCATTAATAAGGAAAGCTATTGCCATTGCCACATTAAAACTTAAACCAATAGAATCATACATTAATACCAAAGCTAAAGCTAATACAAAAGGAATACAACTTCCAATATATCCCCAAGCATAACCAGCTGAAGAAACATTATCCATTCTCTCTTCAGTTGTTACATCTAGTAACATTGAATCATAAAATATTAAACTTGCACTATAACCAACTTTCGCTATCACAAAGATTGTTAAAAATACAATCCATGAAGTTGGAACCGATAAAATAGCTAAACCAATAACCCCAACCATCATACTTATTGTAAATATCGGTTTCTTATAACCTTTTGTATCCACTATTGTACCTAATACTGGACCAATAATAGCTACAATTAAAGTTGTAAGTGAAGCAGCATATCCCCAATATGCTAAATAATCTGTTTCACTAATATTGGCTAGTCCTGCCAAATAATTAAAATAAATCGGTACAATAGTTGCTACCATTAAAGTAAAAGCACTATTACCCACATCATACAATATCCAATACTTCTCTAATTTTGTTAAATTACTCATAATTCCTCTTAAACCTTTCATTTAAATAATCATCATCTAAATGCTCAATAAATTCATTAATTAAAGAAACAGCTAAATCAACAGCATTTTCTTCTTTATTAATCAATTTATTAACAGCATTCGTTAATGTTGCATCTTTTTGATAACGAATGAATAATCCACTATACTTATCATACATTCTAGCTATCTTCATAACTAGGAATATAAAACCTCTTTTTATTTTCCCTGGTGCTCTTATACAATCTAAATAAAATATCATCCAATGTAATGTTTCGTTGATTTCTTTTTCTGTTATATGAAAGAATGGTGCAATAACTTCATAGACTTCTTTACTAGGATGTAAATGTTCAGTCATTGATTGTCTTAAAGGATTTTTTCCTTCTCTCACAATAATTTCTCTATCTAATTCTGATTCTATTTCGCTATGTGTTTTGTTTAATTCATTTTGTATTTGATAAACATAAGGGTGACATGTACTATCTAAAGTAAAATGAGTTATAAACCCTAGAATATAAACTAAAGCGGCATCAGGATTAATACTTTCTTTGATAAGCTCTTTAGCTTCTAAAAAGAAAGGATAAGCTTCTTCATAATGCATAGATGAACCTAATTTATTGACGCGTGTTTTTACATATACCTTATGATAGAATAAAATATCAGGTCCATGAACACCAATATTATAATAATCTATATAAGGATTTATTTGATTTTGTAAAGTAGGATTTAATTTAGAAAGTACTTTTTTACCAAAATCTAAGTGTGTATAACCAGCTGGCATTTTTAAACCTCCCTCGAAAATTATAATGATATTATAACATACATCAATCTTATTTATGTAATTATTTTGTTAAAAAGCAAAAAGTGCGTTATAATAGATAATGAAAGCGAGGATATATATGAATACATTAGAAACGATTAAAAATAGAAAAAGTGTAAGAAAATATACAGATCAACCAATAACGGATGAACAGTTACATGAAATCTTATTAGCAGGTATGACTGCTCCTAGTTGTACAAACGCTAAGGATTGGTCATTTATTGTTGTTAGAGATAAGGATATGCTTAGTAAGATGGCTGATTGTAATGGAAAGCCTGCACAATTATTAAAAGAGGCTAATGTTGGAATACTTGTTTGTGGTGATTTGAGTAGAGCATTTAAATTAGCTAAGGATTATTGGATTATTGATTGTAGTATTGCATGTGAGAATATGATTTTAGCAGCTACTGATTTAGGTATTGGTTCTGTTTGGTTAGGAACCTATCCACAAATGGATAGAGTTAATGGTTTAAGAGAATTGTTTGATTTACCTGAGGATATTATACCTCATTCTATTATATCTTTTGGTTATCCTGATGGAGAGTTATTAAGCAATAAGGATCCTGAAGATAGATTTGAAGAAAATCGTGTACATTTTAATCAATGGTAGAATAAAAGTTCCTAGTGTTCGCTAGGAATTTTTTTAATCTGCTTTATTTATATCATTAGTGTAAACTATTATATATTCAAAGTTATTGAAGGTTATAGAGATTTGTTTGATAGTACCAAGAGGGGGGGTTCCATGAGATGTTAATAATAGAAAGTATTAAATAATTATCATTATAATTTTATCAAGGTTTTGGCTTCCATTTATAAGGTGCTAAAAGATCGTTGAGTTCGTTTTTGAATAGATCACTAAAATCATCTAAATCACTCATACCAATGGCACCATCATGCAACAAATCAAGAATTAGCCAAAACATATTAGATCTACTAATATCACGAGCAAGTACGCCAGTTTTTCTTTTATCCGCTTTAATTCTTTTGTCTAGTTCCCAGAATTTTTCATATGAATGTTTATCTTTGCTAGATAATAGTTGTACATACTCTTTAGTAAGTCTATCCATATAATCTTCTTGCCAATCTGGTAATTTCTTTCTAAATAATCTCCAATCACTTTCATAAAATCCATATTGTTCTGCTGTACTCATTTATAATAGCTCCTTTCTTCCAATATAAACACATTCATCTAATGGTGAACCTTTCATTAAGTGACTTTCAATTTCATTAAAACCAAACGATGAAATATATTGATTATATTCCATTCTACTCCATTTATGGTAAGTATGAAAGCCTGTTTTCTCTAAAAACCACATTTGTATGTAATGTTTATGTTCATATACAAATGTAGGTGCAATGATCAAACCATTGGGTTTTAATACACGATATATTTCTTTTAAAGCTTTGTCAGGATAAGGCATTATATGTAAAGCATTAGCAATTATAACAACATCAAATGTTTGATCTTTGTAGTGTAAGTTTGTTGCATCAGCCATTGAAAATGTTATTTGTGGATTATTTTTTTGAGCATGTTGTATCATATTAAGTGAGAAATCTGTAGCAATATAATGATTTACTTTATTATATAAGTGTTTTGATAATTGACCTGTTCCACATGCTATTTCTAAAACATTCATACTTTCATCTAAATAATTATCAATAATACAACAAATATCTTTATAAGTAGAATCATTTCTATGCATAAATCTTGTATAAATAAAAGCTACTTTTTCCCAAAAATTTCTATTACTATTCATGATACTTGTCCTCCTATATTAAACTACATATTAATGCAAATAATAATGCAATAAAAGGATATATAATGATTTCTCTTATTTGTTCCTTGCGATTAAAGCCAAATTGGTGGAAACCTTCACAATCTTTGGTTTCAGGAAAATAATGTTGATAAAAATGTGATTTTGTAAGTAAAAACCAGTCTAAAAAGATTATATCAAACGCTTTATATAAATAAAGCATAATTATAAACCTTATAAAAAACATCATTAATGTATAATGATGCACTATTCCATCATATGCTCCATATATAAAAGATCCAATAAAAGCAATCATACAAATGAGTGCAATAACATAGCCCAATAATCTAGCATCTCGAAATCTTTCTTTTCTTTCAATAATAGTATCTTGTATATCTTTGGGGGCAGTAGAAAAGAACTTCTTTTGCTGGATTAAAGCAACTGCAGACCATATCATAATAAATATGGAAATCATTAAAATAATTGATAAAATAATAGTAGTAAGCATAGGTTACCTCCTTGGGTTAATTATAGCTAACTGACATATATGCGTCAAACAAAAGATAGTGGTTTCCCACTATCTTTAATTACTTAAATCTTCACCTGTTGTAAAAGATACACAATCAATACATCTCCAAATAGTATATCCTAATAAGTTAACACTATCTTCTTGGACACAATTTATCAAATAAATATTTTTAAACGGTGTTTTCATTTGAATATTATTTATATAATTTAGATTATATATTTTTCCATTGCTCTTTTATAAGAATATACGTATGACCTGTTCTTAATTCACCTAATACTTCTAAATTCTTGGTTGTACGATAATAAGTAAAACCACACTTTTCTTTTACACGTTGTGACTTTATATTACCATCATAATGGCCGCACCATATGACATTCATATTGAGATTTTCAAAAGCGTAACGCACTATTTCATTTACAGCTTCAGGAATATAACCATTTCCCCAATAAGGCTTGCCAATCCAATAACCTAGTTCACACTCATCATCTCTGTCAGTCATATCCGTATGTCCATTAAGCTTTAATTCAATACTACCAATTGGTTTATTATCCTTCAAACATACAGCATAGCATTCTTTACCAAATACATTTTCAATAATATTTAAACTTTCTTCAACACTTTTATGTGGTAACCAACCTGCTATAGGACCAATATCAGGATCTTTAGCATATTTATATAAATTTTCAGCATCATCTTTTGTCCAAGGACGTAGTATCAGTCTATCAGTTTCTAATATCATTTTTTCACCTTTGCTATAATATCTCCTATGGACATTATAACAAAGTTCAATATAATAAAAAAGAAATTAAAAAATCTTTTTAATTTCTTCACACCATTTATCAGGATAACATACTAATAATTCTTCATGTTGTAAGTCAAATTCTTTAATAATAGGATTTTTAAAGTATTGATGATATCTTTTTAAGTATTCTTCACCCATCTTTAAAGCATAAAATACATAAATGTTAGTATCTTTAACATCAATATTTTCATTAAGTGGTGTCACCAAATCAGTATAAAATTGATTATAAATACTTTTTTTAGATACAAATAACATATCTTTTGAACCAATACCGAACATACCCATCATCTTGTTGATATAAGCATCATTACGCTTATCAATTGTCTTTTGGAAGACTTTAGGTATGCCTCCTTTTTGGAATATACTGTATATAAATGGTACAACTATCATACATTGAAGTTTTGCACTAAACTTACTAGCTTGATCCATATCAGAACTACCAATCACACCATTATCAATATGAATATTTTCTCTTTGAATCAATTGTGCAACAAGACTTCCTCCTAATGAACAGCCATAGGCTAAATCAATATTACCATTAAAGTTTTCTTGAATATATTGTTCAATCTTACTAATCTCATCTAATGTACTCATATAAGTTGAATCTTCGTTTTCATCAAAACCACTAAAAGAAACACACAAAACATGATAATCTTTTTCTAATAATGGTATAACTTCTCCAAAAGTTCTTTTCCAACGACAACAAGTACCTGGTATAAGCATAATAACCTTATTATTTTGTTTTCCAAACTGATAAACTTTCATTTTTCCTCCTATAATAATGATAATAAAATACCATCTAATAATGCAACAATCAAAAATAATATAATAC
>JAJQGQ010000275.1 GCA_021200395.1 Erysipelotrichaceae bacterium | reverse complement strand
AACATATACATTATATTGTTTGTAATAGCTTTTTTCAACAGAATTTTATTTGATTTATCATATTTCGCAGAATTGTTGATTATAATTTAGCATAATTAGAACTTCTGCGAAATATTTTTCGTAAATAAACAAAAAAACTCACAGAAAATGAGTATACTTCATAGTTTTTTTAATCATATTATGTTAAAATGGTCGGGTATGAAGCATACATAAAGGGAGGTAAAAATGATCGATATACATTGTCATATATTACCTATGGTAGATGATGGGGCAAAATCAGTTGAAATGGCTATGAATATGCTTATTGGGGCTTACGAAGATAATACCGATAAAATTGTGTTAACACCACACTTTGCCTTTTCATATGGATTTATTAATCCATATGAAAAAATACATAGCTTATTTCAAGATTTAAAATATATTGTAGATAATGAACATATTCCTATTGAAATGTATCTAGGATGTGAATATTTATTTGATTCTATCAGTACTTATAAGAATCATATCAATGAAATTAGTAAAATCAATCATACAAATTATTTATTAATGGAATTCTACTTTGATGTTGAAGGTGATTTTATTATTCAAGCTATTGATACAGTCATCAATAGTGGTTACATACCTATCATTGCCCATCCTGAAAGATATGAAAGCATTCAAGTGAATACAAGTCTTGCTAGTACAATGATCAAACATGGGGCTTTACTACAAATGAACAAAGGAAGCATCTTTAATCAATATGGTAGAAATGCCAGAGAATGTGTGCATACTCTATTGGATCATCATGATATAAGCTTTGTAGGTAGTGATGCTCATAATACTACAACGCGTAATTCATTGATGTATGATGATTATCTTTATGTATGTGATTATTATGGTAAAGAATATAGTGATCTTATATTTCATATCAATGCAGATAGAATGTTAAGAAATAATGATATAAGAAAGAAGGGGAATCAATGAAAAGAAATATAGGTTTTTTCTTAATAGTTATTTTTTTAATCGTTGATTATGTCGTATTTATTTTTGTATGGGATAGTAGACAGGTGACAGGTTCTGCACCTTCTATTAGTGTTCCCAATTCCGTTTTAAAACTCAGTGTTGAAGATGATGTGGAAGACATGCTGGAAGGCATCAGTGCTAGTGATAATGAAGATGGTAGTTTAACAGATAAAGTCTATATTGAAAGCATTTCTACTTTTGATGAAAATCAAGAAAGAACTATCACATATACTGTTTTTGATAGTGACGATAACGTAGCTCGTGCAACTAGAAAAATCAAATATACGGATTATGAAGAACCAACCTTCAATATAGAAAAAGCTTTATGCATTTATTATGTCACTTCAACTGAAGAATATAAAGACTATGTCAGTGCTTATAGCGTTGTTGATGGGGATATTTCTTCATCTATTACCATTGATAGTGTCAATTATGGGGATAGCTATGATTTGGAATCTATTACTTATTCAGTGACTGATAGTTGTGGTACAACTACAACGGAAACTTATGATGTGACAAGTATCAATTATTATGCCAATATTGATATTGAATTAGAAGAATATCTTATTACTGTTGATGTTGGTCAAACCATCTATGCTTCATCTTATATTGAATCAGTCATTGAAGACAACATTGAGCACGATCCATCTGACTATGATATAGAAATATCTGATAACTATGAACCATATACTCCTGGAACATATGAATTCATCTATCGTATTGATCGTTCCACAAGTTATGGCATTACAAAGTTAACTGTTATTGTAGAGGAGTAATATTATGAACAATCAAAATCCAAATACAATTACCAAAATCACATGCATTATTGCATCAATACTCAAAAAATGGCGTATGATCATCATTGTCATGTTAGTAGCAGGTATAGGCTATGATGTCTTTAATACCGTTACATATACTCCTCAATATGTCTCAACGATGCAAGCTGTCTTAAACTTAGAAAAAAACACATACTCACAATTAGAAGAAGCCCGTTCCTATATAACAACCCTCAATTATATCTTAAACGGTCAATTGGCGCAAAACTATATCAAAGAAGAAATGAACGTTGATGAATTAAACATGACTTGTAATGTCTATAGTAGCAATGATACCAACATCATTACCATTCAAGTCACATCACCATCTAAACAAATATCCTATAGTTCCTTAGTCAATCTCATTGACTGGTACAATGACAATACCGCTCAATACCAATTTCCTTATGAAATCTATGTCATTGAAAAAACATCCCTTAACGAAACCCCAACAATTCTTAATAATCATATCGATAACTTCCTTCATGGATGCATCCCTGCAGGTATAGGAATCATTATCATATTAGCCCTCATGTCTTACTTCACTGCTAATATTAAAACACCGCAAGATGTCGAATATCTATTAGATTGTCGTCTATTTGCGAAAATCCCAAAAGAACGTAAAAAACGTACCAGAAAATTCTGGAAACGTAATAAAAATGCTATTCTTATCACTTCTATCAAAACAAGCTTCCAATACAAAGAAGCTATCAAAAAACTGCGTAGTAAAATCTTAGCATCATCTGCTAAACACAACTATCAAACCATTATGTTTACTAGTACTTTAGAAAACGAAGGAAAATCCTCAGTGGCTGCTAATGTTGCCTTATCACTTGCAAAAAGTGGTAAAAAGGTATTATTAGTGGATGCTGATATAAGAAAACCTTCTATTCATAAGATATTCCATATTAAGACAAATCGTAGTCTCAATAAATACTTAGAAGGAGAAAACTGGACTAATCAAGTCGTTTATTTACAAAAGAATGAATTATTTGTGATAACCGCAACTCCTAATGTGAAAGGCTCTGAAGATCTTTTATCTAATGGTCGTTTAGAACAATTATTGGATGAAGCTAAGAAGGAATTTGATTATATTATTATTGATACATCACCATCATTAGATCTAAACGAACCATTATTAATTGCTCCTTATGTTGATGCTATCTTATTAGTTGTTAAACAAAACGAAGCATCTGCGAATATGATTAATAATATTATTGGTCGCTTGTCACGTGTTAAAAATAATATTATTGGTTGTATCTATAATAGCAATGTTTATGACTTTACGAAATCATCGAAGACATATGGTTATCGTTATGGTTATGGTAGATATCGTAGAGAAGGGAGATGAGATAAATGGATAATGAAGAAAACAAGATTGATTTAACGAAATATTTTGATCGTTTCTATCGTTCTTTGAAAAGATTAAGAATATATATTTTATTAATTATTATCGCGAGTATCGCTTTCTATGAAATAAGAACCATCTTCTTCTTTGATACCACTTATTCATCTCAAGCTGTTTTTGTCGCTTATACGGATGGTCAATCAAACATCTATAGTGTAGAAGATGATAGTGACTTCATATCAACGTTTAATTCCTTATTAACAGGCTCACAAATGAAAGATGTCATTAAAAAAGACTTAGGTGTGGATAATGTCAATGCTTCTATTTCCTTAAGTCAAGTTACTGATACGAATCTTATCGAAATGACTATTACATCTTCATCTGCTCAAGATGCTTATGATGTGGCTAATTCAATACTCAATAATTATGGTTCAGTTACAGATATGGTTATGAGTGACGTAACAATGACAGTCATCGATACCCCAACATTAGCTTCTACTCCTGATGCTTATCCTGATTATATCAATAGTGCTATCAAGGGATTGATTTTAGGTTTAGGTATTTCCTTTGTGTTAACACTTCTTAATGCCATTATTAGAAATACTGTATGTAGTGGGGATGATATAAAAAATAGCTTACATTTGAATTATATGGGCTCTATTCCATATATTGCATCGCATAAACTATCAAAAAAAGCCTCGCTGCTTATTACCAACCCACGTATCCAATATCAATTTAGACAAGCTTTTCATGATATGCGTATATCCATTGAACAAGAAGTTACCAAAAATGATATTAAAACAATTATGGTCACTAGTACCTTACCAAACGAAGGAAAATCCATGGTATCTGCTAATATTGCTTTATCTTTAGCCAAAAAAGATCATAAAGTTGTATTAGTTGATCTAGATCTTAGAAATCCTTCGATTGCTGGTATTATCAATCCATTAGATATCAATGGTAATATTACTGGATACTTAAAAGGAGATTTCACTTTTAATGAAATAGTGAATCATTATAGTGATTCACTAGATATTATTTATCAAACTGTTCCTTATAACGATGCATCAGATATCATGTTAAGAGATGAATTTAATCAATTCATCAAACTATTAAAAGATAAATATGAATACATCATATTTGATACACCACCGCTATATATGTTAGAAGATGCCTTAGTCATTGCTAAATATAGTGATAGTGCAATAGTTGTTACTAAACAAGATTATGCAGCAATGTATGATATTTTAGATTGCTTAGAAGAATTGAATGATCATATACCGCATATCTTAGGTGCTGTCTTAAATCAATTTAAGCCTTCACCATTTACTTCAGAAAATGGTAGTCATTATGGCTATGGTTATGGTTACGGATATGGATACGGTTATGGCTATGGCCGTAAGAAATAGAAGGGAATTATTATGGGAGAAAAATTAAAAGCATTATTCAAAGATACAAGAATTTATTTTATGTTGTTGTTGGTGATTGCGATTGTTTGGTTCTTTTATGAAATGATCAAATATCAAGTATTACCAACTAAGATGTTAATTGTGGTAGTGGCATTGTTGTTGGTGATTGCTGTGTTATTGGCATTAAGCCAATACAAAGCCAAAAACAACAAAATAAGGCTCACTGGTAAAGTTTTCATTGTCTTGATATCAATCATCCTATTACTCGTAAACGTCTTTTACAGTCGCACTGTGGACCTATTTTCATCATTGCAGGCAAGTGAAGATACGGATATTATATCTGTCGTTGTTAAGGTTGGTAGTAGTTATCAATATATTGAAGATTTAAAAGGTAAAACATATTCAGCCTTAGAAAATACCGATGATTATGTCAATCAAACAATTGATGAAATAGCAGAATTAAATGATGAAGACATGAATATCAAATATTATGCTGGTGTCGATTATATTGTTGATGCTTTATATAACGAAGATGTTGATTGCATCATCATGAACGAAGCTTATCGTTCTATTATTGAAGATTCCTATGAAACATTTACTGATGATACGAGAGTTATCTATTCGAAAACATTCACAGTTGCTGTAGAGGACACTGCAAGCGATAAAGATGTGACGAAAGACACCTTTAGTATCTATATCAGTGGTATCGATACATATGGTACTATCAGTACCAAATCTCGTAGTGATGTCAATATGATTGTTACAGTCAATCCAACAACCAAACAAATCCTTATGACAAGCATTCCTCGAGACTACTACATTCCATTTAACGTCTTAAACGGATACCGTGACAAACTTACCCATTCAGGCTTATATGGTGTGAACGAAACAGTTACTAATGTATCAAACTACTTTGATGTTGATATTGATTACTATGTCCGTGTTAATTTTACAAGTCTTGTAGATATTGTTGATGCCATTGGTGGTATTGAAGTTGATAATCCTACTGCTTTTGGTGACTTTGCTGAAGGTACGATTCACTTGGATGGTGAAGAAGCTTTAGCTTTCTCAAGAGAACGTTATGCTTTTGCCTCAGGTGATAGAGAACGTGGTAGAAACCAAATGCGTGTTCTCACAGGCATTATCAATAAAGTTACTTCCGTCTCTGTTTTAAGCAACTATGTTGATTTATTAGATTCTCTAGAATCATCATTCCAAACAAGCTTAAGTGAAGACGACATGTTAAGTCTTATTCGTATGCAACTCAACGATATGGCTTCATGGAGCATTGAAACCATCAGTGTTGATGGTACAGGCAGTAGCTTATATTCACCAATCTATGGTTCTAACCTTTATATGATGGTACCAGATGATAATACAGTTGCCACAGCCAAAGAAAAGATTATGGCTTTATATGAATGATAGTAATAAACCACGTCAATAGACGTGGTTTATCATTATATTAATTAATAGCAAATATTATATTTACATATAATTATTTTTATGCTATAATAATAGTGTAAAAGGAAATAACTTATGATGGTTTTACCCTAGGAAAATTTTTTAGATTGGAAAACAACCATCAAAAACTTGCCTGGTCTCGATGGTTGCTTTTGTTAATTTTTATGATAATTTCAAGAATTAGATCAGTAATGATAACATACTAATGGTTAGCATTGATATTTCATAAGTAGTAATTATAATCATTCTTTCTTTAAAGTAATTAGAAAATATATAAACAAGGATTAACGTACCTTTGGAGCATGTTTATGTTAAGAATACCATATCATATATAGGTTATTTTCTTTTTTATATAGATTTTTGGTAGTAATAACTACCTAACATTCCAAAAAGTAGAAGTATTTATTTTTTGTTTTGACTTACTTCTAAGATTTTTAGAAGTAAGTCTACAATGATTTTTAGAATTACAATTATTAAAGTTAGTACTGCTATAATAGCCATATTATTTTTATATGCTGTCATCGTAAGTGGCTTTCTCATACATATATGAAAAAGGGAATAATTAATAGTGGTTTTGCCCTAGAAATTTTATCTAAGTTGAAAAACAACCATTACAAATTTGCAAGGAATCGATGGTTGTTTTTCGTTATTGTTTCTTGATAACTTCAAGAACAAGATTTATAATAATTTTTATTATTACAAATACTAATGTTAGTAATGCTATAAAACGCATAATAATTCATACACTATCATTTTGGATAACCTCCGTGTATATCCATGCAAAAATTTTATTGAAAAACCATATTTATATGTTATAATGAGTATGAAAAAAGGGAATAACTAATAGTGGTTTTGCCCTAGAAATTTTATCTAAGTTGAAAAACAACCATTACAAATTTGCAAGGAATCGATGGTTGTTTTTCGTTATTTTTTATTCTTGATAAGTTCAAGAATCAGATCGGTAATGATTTTAATTACTGATAATATAAATGCTAATATTCCAATAAGTAATGTTAAAATACTAATGGTTAACATTGATAATTCATAACTATTCATTATGATCATCCCTTTCTTTACAATATTTAAAAAAATATATATAGAACAAAGGGTTAACGTACCTTTGACGATTACTTACGTCCTAGGGCAACCACCATCCAATAAAAGTTATTCCCTTAAGTATTATAGCAAATATAATTAATCACTTAAATATAGATTTGGGAATTTCGTATTCAATATCATAAAAAGTTGTGCCAATTTGTTTTATTATTAAAAATAAAATTTTTTTAAAAAATTGCAATAATTTTTATATTCTCCACATTATATATATGAAAAGGGCTATCCATATGCATAAATTCAGCCCTTTTCATACGTATAGAGAGAAAAGAAAAATGAGCTCAATTCTTGTATCTCCTAAATAGAAGGAGAAGAATATGGAAAAATTAAAATCAAATCGTTATGTACAAATCATATTTGTTGCTTTAGCTGGTGTCGTATTAGTTTCATTATTAACTTTAGTCCCATCTGTTACTAATGTTGATGCTAATAGTGATGAAGTTGTTAGTGAAACAGAAGTTATTGATTCTGATCAAGCTTGTGATATTGCTTTAGAACATGCTAATGTTGTTGAAGCTACTTTTAATGAAATCACACTAGATGATGAAGATAATACACAAGTTTATGTCATTGATTTTACGAGTGAAGATATCGAATATACTTATAAAATCAATGCCATTACTGGTGAAGTGATAAGTTATGAAAGTGAAACTGTTGAAACAACCCAAACATCAACAACTATCAACGCAGAACGTGCCAAACTTGTAGCTATGAATCATGCGGGTGTTACAAGCATTGAAAATTATAAAGTAGAAGCCGATACTGATAATGATATTGATATTTATAATATTGAATTTAGTAGTGGAAATTATAAATATGAATATATTATTAATGCTAATGATGGTACAATCATAGACTCTGATAAATCAGTTATCAATACATCAAGTACTACTTCATCTACAAGTACAACTACATCTAGTAGTTCATCATCAAGTACGAGTAGTTCTACTTCATCTTCATCTAGTATTTCAGAAAGTAAAGCTAAAAGTATTGCTATGAATCATGCAGGTGTTAGCAGTGTATCTGATTACCATATTAAATCATATACAAAAGATAATACCAAAGTCTATAAAGTGATATTTACAAGTAATAACTATAAATATGTTTATGAAATTCGTCAAAGTGATGGAAAAATCCTAGATGTCGAAAAACATAAAACAGGATCATCTTCATCTAGTACGTCTTCAACTTCAGGTATATCTGAAAGTGAAGCTAAAAGTATTGCTATGAATCATGCAGGCGTTAGTAGTGTTTCGCGTTATGAAATAAAGCTTGATCAAAAAGATGATGTTCAAGTTTATAAAATAGAGTTTGAAAGTGGAAAGTATGAGTATGAATATCTTATCCGTGTTAGTGATGGGACAATTTTGCGTTATGAAAAAGATGATTAGTCCTTTTTGTAATTAATTTAATATTTTAATATTCTGATTAAACTTTATATTTAAAAAGGTAATAAAATATATTATAATTCCTTCACAGAAGGGTGATAATAATGATTTTGTATATTGACGAAACAGAAAGCGATGATTATTTTATTGTGGCTGGCTTGTTAACTGAATCAAAGGATAAAACAGATTTTGCATATAAACATTTTAAAAAAGGGTTAAACTATCTAAAAATTACTCCTAAAGAAAAGCAAAAAGTTTTTTATGAATTTAAAGCCACACTACTTGATAG